>JANOFW010000088.1:0-21679 GCA_031413835.1 Planctomycetia bacterium | reverse complement strand
GCCATCGAGGCCTACGTGGCCACCGGGGAGCCCCTGGACAAGGCGGGGGCCTATGCCCTCCAGGGGGGAGGCCGGGCCTTCGCGCGCCTTCTCGAGGGGCAGGAGGACACAGTCGTTGGGCTTCCGATAGGTCTGCTGGTGGACCTGCTCGACCGGCTGGGGGTCCCTGGCCGATGAGAGGGGAACACGCATGCGCCCCGCCACCATCATCATCCTGGTCATCATGCTGGTGGGCTTCAGCACCCTGACCTGGATGGCGAACTCCAGCCTGGGCCTGATGCGCCACGACATCGAGGCGGCGCAGCAGCTCAGCGCGCGCTTCGGGGACCGCGGCCAGCTGGCCCCGGGCGCGCCGATCAAGCTGCGCAAGGTCTCGAAGGCGAGCGCCGCCAAGGCCAGCGCCACGCGGCCGAGCGATCCTCCCGGCGCCGGCCTGCTGCTGGAGATCACGCCTTCCGCCAAGGTGCTGGGGGAGGCGGGGCGCCTCGAGCGCCTCGTGGTGCAGGCCGCGGCCGAGGCGCTGGGGGCCTATCCGGGCGAGAGCAGCACCACCCTGCACTGGGTGCGGGCCACGGTGCACCTCCCCGAGGGCCAGGATCGGGTCGCGCTGCTCGAGGTGACAGAGGACGGCCGGGTGAAGCGCCCGGAGCCCGCGCTGCCCGCCACCTGGCCGGAACGCGCGGCGCCCCCCGCGCCCCCCCCGGCTCCTGCCCCCGAGAAGCCCGGCTCCGAGGTGCCGGTCCCGGAGACTGCCGGGCCGCAGGCACCGGAGCGGACCGTCCCCCGCTGAGCCCCCCGCGCCCGGCTTGCAGCCCGGCGGCGCAACGCTACCTTCGGGGATTCGAGCCCCCCGGAGCCCGGCGATGAAGAAGGACGTCCATCCCGCCTACCACCCCGTCGTCTTCGTGGACACGGGCGCGGGCGTCGAGTTCGCCTCGCGCTCCACGATCAAGAGCAAGGAAGTCCGCAAGATCGGCGGCGTGGACCACTACGTGGTCCGCATCGACGTCTCGTCGGCCTCCCATCCCTTCTACACCGGCAAGCAGCGCTTCGTGGACGCGGCTGGCCGCATCGACAAGTTCCGCAGCAAGTACGGCACCTCCTACATCAAGCAGAAGGGCGCCGCGGCCACGAGCGACGCCCCGCCCGCGACGAAGTAAGCCGCCCCTGGGGGCGGTCCTCCCACGATGCTCTCGCCCACCCTGCAAGCGCGCGTCGAAGAGATCGTCAAGCACGCCCGCGCCCTCAAGGCCAGGAGCCTTGAGCCCGAGGTGGCCTCCGACCACCTGGCCTACAAGCGGCTGCGCCAGGAGCTGCTGCGCTACGAGGCCACGGTCGAGGCCTACGACGGCTGGCAGAAGACGCGCTCCGAGATCGACGGGACCAAGCTGATGGTCGCCGACGGCGGCACCGACGCCGCCATGCGCGCGCTGGCCAACGAAGAGCTGGGCGCGCTCCAGGCACAGCTCGAGCACCTCGAGGAGGCCGTCAAGGCCAGCCTGGTGAGCCAGGACGAGGACGACCACAAGGACGCCATCATCGAGCTGCGCCCCGGCGCCGGAGGCGACGAGGCCGCGCTGTGGGCCCGCGACCTCTACCGCATGTACAAGCTGCTGGCCGAGCGGCGCGGCTGGAAGATGGAGACGATGGAGGTCAGCGCGGGCGAGGGCGGCGGCTTGAAGGAGGCCATCTTCGCGCTGCGCGGCTCGAACGTCTTCCAGGACATGCGCTACGAGTCCGGCGTGCACCGCGTGCAGCGCGTGCCCGCCACCGAGACCGCGGGTCGCATCCACACCTCCACGGCCACCATCGCGGTGCTGCGCGTGGCCGTGGACGTGGTCATCGACCTGAAGGAGAGCGACATCGAGATGCAGGCCATGCGAGCGGGGGGGCCGGGGGGGCAGAACGTCAACAAGACCTCCTCCGCCGTGCGCCTGACCCACGTGCCCACGGGCATCTCGGTGAAGTGCCAGGCCGATCCCTCGCAGCACAAGAACAAGGCCACCGCCATGCGCCTCTTGCGCACGAAGCTCTACGAGATGGAGGTCGAGCGCCGCCACAAGGAGCGCTCCGACGCGCGCCGGGGCCAGATCGGGCGCGGGGACCGCAGCGAAAAGATCCGCACCTACAACTTCAAGGAGAACCGCGTCACCGACCACCGCATCGGGCTCACCGTGCACGAGCTCGACCAGGTGCTCGAGGGCCGGATCGACGTGATCCTCGACGCGCTCAAGATGGCCAGCCGAGACGAGCGCCTCGACGCGCTCTAGACCCTCGGAGCCTCCAGGGGACCCCTGGGAGCGCCAGGCTCCAGCCTGGCTCTGGCGGCCTCCGGCCCCTCGCGCACCGGTTCCCGGGCGGGGTGGTGTCCCGATTTGAGCTCTGGAACTCGTGCTGGGGCACGTCGGGGCGCTGGCTGGGGTGCGGAGGGCCGCCGCGGAGGACGACGTGTAGTCTTCCTACATGAGGACGACGCGGGGGCCCGAGCGCCCCCAGCCCAGCGCTCCGACCGCCCGCTGGGACGCCAAACTAGGACAGCACCCCTGGCGGTGGGGCCTTGGAGCGGAGGGGGCGGATCCGTAGGATGGCGCCCCTGACCCAGCGGGAGCGGACCCATGAGCGAAGAGAACGTGCCCGAGCAGCAGCCCCTCGCGGTGGATCCGATCGAGCCGCATCCGTTCCAGGAGCAGGCGGCCGACGAGGAGGGCCCGCCTCCCGGCGGCACCTCCGAGGAGCTGCTCTACGACGCCGAGGCGGGGCGGCGCCGCGCCCTGGCGTCGATGAGCCTGGTCCACAAGGAGCACTTCTCGCTGCTCTTCGCCAACTGCCTGTTCCTCGCGGGCGCGCTCGCGGCCTGGACGCGGGCCACGCCGGGCACCCTGGCCAAGAGCGGTGACCTGATCAGCGGCCTGGACACGATCCGCGGCGCGGCCATCTTCACGCTCGCGATCTACGGATTCTGGGTGAGCGCGATCGGCCTCTACACCAAGCGCACCCTGGTCTGGCCCTTCATGCTCAACGCACTGCTGGGCCTGTGGGTGGGCCTGGGCGGCGTGATCCGCGGCATCGGCGGCGAGGCCTGGGAGAAGGCCTACAAGGTCTTGATGGACCCCGAGCTCACCCCCTCCTACAGCCCCATGGACACGGCCCTGGCGGGGCTGGGCTCGATCGCTCCCGGCTTCTGGATGCTGACCGGAGGCTCGCTGCTGGTGCTCTTCATGGTGCTCAAGGGCATCCTGGGCGGGGCCTCCCAGGCCAAGGCAGCCAAGGCGGATGCGGCGGGCGCGCGCAAGCGTCGTTAGCAGCCCGCGTTGACGCTGCTCGAGGTCCTGACACGCTCCACGGCTTGGCTCAAGGAGCGCGGCGGCGAGTCGCCGCGCCTGGATGCCGAGCTGCTGCTGGCGCACGGGCTGGGCCTGAGGCGCTTGGACCTCTACCTGCAGTTCGATCGCCCGCTGGCCGACGCGGAGGTCGTGCGCCTGCGGGGGCTGGTCCAGGAGCGCGGGCGGGGCGTGCCAGTCGCCTACCTGGTGGGGGAGCGCGAGTTCTGGTCGCTGGCTTTCGCCGTCAGCCCCGCGGTGCTCGTGCCCCGGCCGGAAACCGAGCACCTCGTGGAGGCCGCGCTGGCCGCGCTCGCGGAGCGCCCGGCGCCCGTGATCGCCGACGTAGGGGTGGGCAGCGGCTGCGTGGCGGTGAGCGTGCTCCACGGCCTCTCCGGGGCCCGCGGCCATGGGCTGGATCTCTCGGCCGAGGCGCTTGAGGTGACGCGCGGCAACGCCCAGCGCCACGGCGTCGCCGACCGCCTGGCCCTGCACCTCGGAGACCTGCTGGCCCCGCTCCGGGGGAGCCCCGATTGGGGGCGCCTGGATGCCGTGCTGGCGAACCCGCCCTACATCGTCAAGGGCGACCCCACGGTCGAGGCCGGGGTGGCCGAGCACGAGCCCGCCCTGGCGCTCTACGTGTCAGGCCAAGACCCGCTCGAGCCGGCCACACGCATCGCGAAGCAAGCCCTCGAGGCCCTCGCCCCTGGTGGGTTCCTGGCGCTCGAAGTGGGCGCCGGCAGCGCGCCGGAGGCCTGCCGACGCTTGGCTTCGCTCGGCTACGCCGACGTGCGCTCGATCCGGGACCTCTCCCAGATCGAGCGCATCGTGACGGGCCTCAAGCCCTGAGCAGATCCTGTCCGGGCGCGTCGCGCGCCATCACAGAGAAAGCGGCTCCTGCCGCTTTCTCCTGCCGCTTCCTCAGCGGATCGAGCCGGAAGGCGGTGCGACCCAGTCGGCCTCGCCGCCGGGCGAACCCACCTCGGTGCCGTCGCGGCGGTAGGTGCGCCGGCTCTCGGGCGAGAGCGCGCGCTGCTCGTCGCGCGGCATGGCCAGCGCGCAGGTGCCGGGCAGCAGCACGCCCAGATCCACGGCGTAGGCCACGGCCTTGGCGCGACGCGCGGCGGGGTCCGCCTCGGCCCAGGCCAGCACGTGGCGCGCGAGGCGGGCGCGGTACCAGCCGGTCACGGCGTCGATCAGGTCGGCGTCGGCGTCGGCGCGCTCGGTCTTGAGGGTCACGGGGAAGCGCTCGAGGCGCTCGCCCGCCACCAGCTCGGCGTCGAAGGTCATCTCGCCGGCCTGCGGGATCAAGCGAGCCGTGAGGGTCACCGCGCGGCCGTCGGCGGGGATCTCCGCGGGCACCACACGCTGGGTGTAGCCGCCGCGGCCGGTGAAACGCAGCACGGCCCCGGCGGGGACCTCCGTGATGCCGCGCTCGGCCAGGAACACGGCCGGATCCATGTGCCAGAACGCCACCTGGGTGCCCAGGCCGCCGCCCGAGACCGTCAACGCCGGCAGCACGCCGGCCGGGGCGGAGAAGCGCACGTGGGCTTGGAGACCGGCCTCGGCGAGGTTGCCGGCGCGGAACAAGAGTCTTTCCCCCGACAGACCGGCCGAGACGAGGCCGGTGTCGGTACGGTCGAAGGCCAGGTTGCCGGGCTCGACCAGCAGCGTCGTCAGCGTGCCTGTGCTGGGCGCGGTGGGGACCTCGCCCTGCCGGGTCGGGGCCGCGTCCATCCAGATCGGATCATGGAAGCTACGCCGCTGGCCGCGGTCGGCCAGCGAGGTGACGAAGCTCAGCTTCACGCGCACCGTCTCGCCCACGGCCATCGGGAACACGACCACGCGCAGAGCGCCGTCGGTCTCGCGCTCGACGCGCAGCGGGTCCTTGCCTGGGTTGGGCGTCGTGGGACGCGGACGCACCGTTTCGTCGTAGATGCGGCGGCCATCCTCGAAGGTCAGCGTGCGTGCGGCCAGCGCGATCCCGCCTGCGCGCTGCAGCGAGCAGCCGATCAGCTCGGCGGCGGGATCCATGGGGAACACGCGCTCCCACTCGAGCACGCCCGCCGTGGTGTTGGTGGCCTCGAGCGTCACGTCCACGCGGGCCAGGTCGCGCACGAAGCGCGCCTCGCCTACGCGCAACCCCACGTGCACGGGCAGCACGGCCGCCCGCTCGCGCTCCGGGTTCGTGGCGCGGTCCACCGCGTCCTTCAGCCCCACGTCGGTGGGGTCACTCTCGTCGGCCAGCGCCGCCTGAGGCAGCGCGGCCAGAGGCAGGACGGCCAAGGCCAGCAGGGCCAGGACCGGCGCCCCCAGCGCCCCCGTGAACTTCCAGCTCCGATCGCTCGCGTCGCGCATGAAGCACCTCCGCATCTGGGAACGCCGCCGGCAGGGCGCTGGAACCTTCGACCGGCCCCGGACGTCGCCGGTCCAATGGCCGGCAGTCGACGGAGGGCCATTCTAGCGCGCCGTGCTACTTGGGGTCGGCAGGCTGGGGCTCGGTGGGTTGGGGAAGCGGGCAGCGCGCGACCTGGTTGTCGTAGCGGTAGTAGACGGAGAAGCACAGCGCCATGAGCGCCGTTGCCGCGACGCGCCCGCCGAGCCGCCCAAACTCGCCCTGGGGGGCCCAGGAGCCCCGTTCCTCACACGGATCTCCGCCCATGATCTGCTCGCGCAGGACCGTTGCTTCGAGCGCGTCGTCCCATGGCTCCCAGCGCGGCCTGCCGCACGCGAAGGACACTAGGGTGCCTGCCCACCACAGAACGTCCTCCTGGGCAGCTCGCGTGGCACCGGCTTCAGGCAGCCAGGTCGTCAGCAGCGTGGCGCCCTGCTTGAGGGCCCCCTCGACCTGCGGGTCCTGGCAGTCCATCACGCGTACCAAGAGCCCAAGGGCACCGATCTCTCGCGGGCTGCCCCCGGGCAGGTCGGGCGCGGTAGCACCGGGCTGTCCTAGAGACAACAGCCCCGTCGCCGGGTCGGTGCCGCGCTCGAGCCAGGCCAGCGTGGCGGCCAAGGCGGGTTCATCGACTTCCAGGGGCCGCGGCCTGCCGCGCCGAAACGCATCCCGTTCGATGCTGCGCGCCACGAAGATCGGCAAGACCGCCCAAAGGGTGAGGGACTCGTCCAGGCCATCCGCCCTCGGCCCGTAGGTCCAGACTCCTGCTCCCGGCGCGCGCGCGCCGCTGAGGGCCTCCAGTGCCGCCACAGCCGGCTTGCGCCAGAAGGCGCTCTCGGTCATCCCGTAGAGTTCCACGAAGGCCAGGGTGGCAATCGCGTGATCCCAGAGCCACGTCGGATGAGAGCGCGTGTAGACGAGGCCCGACCTTCCTTGCGCTGCCTTGAGCCAGACAAAAGCGCGGCGAACCACGCGTGCGAACTCGTGATCCCCTCGAGGGACGAAGCCGCCACTGAGGAACGCGAGGGTCGCCAGCGCCGTGACGCCGACTTCGTGCTGATCCCAGCCGGCATCGTCTCCGGGCGGGCTGGAGCGATCCGTGCCTTCACACCAGCCGGCGAAGCGCGCCGGGTCCCAGTGTCCATCCAGACACTGGTGCGCTGCGAGCCACTGGAGGTGGGGGATCCCGGGGACGGGGCGTCGAGCCTGCGTGCCCGCCTCGGCCGGTGGCCGACGTTGGGGCCAGGTCCAGGCGGGCAGGCTGGGGGTGTTCGCCGGCGACGGCTTGGTGTCCCCCCGGGCAGCGGTTGCGGGGAGTTGCTCTGCCGGGGCCGGCGCGTAGGCGGGTGCCTCTTGGGGCTTGCGCGCGGCGGCCGGCTGTACCTCCGGTGTGGCACCAGTCGGGGTGAGATCCTCGACGGGCGGGACGCTGCTCGGAGCGACCAGGCCGTGCAGTTCCGGGTTCGCGGGCTCGGCGCTAGCGACCACGATCGATCCATCGGCCGGCGCATCGGCGGACGGCTGCCCGCAGGCGCACAGCAGCAGGAGTGCGAGCCCCGTGGTCCAGCGACTCAGGCCAGGGAGCCCGCGCGCAGTCACGAACGCCTCCCACCCACCCCGCTACCTGCGGCGGCTCTTCAAGGTAACGCGGGGCGGGCGGCCCAGTTCGCGGGCGGGGGCTAGCGCTTCGCGCCGACCAGGTCGAACGCGCGGCGCAGGTGGCGGACGGCGTTCTTGAAGGGCAGGAGGCCGTCGGGGGCCTTGGGGGCGAGGCCGGCGTGGAAGAGGGGGGATTGCCAGGGGAACTGGTGGCGTTCGGGGTGCGGCATCAGGCCCAGGACGCGGCCCGTGGCGTCGGTGATGCCGGCCACGTCGCGGGTCGAGCCGTTGGGGTTGAAGGGGTAGCGGGCGGGGAGGTGGCCGGCGGGATCGACGTAGCGCAGCGCCAGCTGGCCGGAGGCGTCGAGCAGGTCGAGGGTGGCGGCGTCCTGGGCCAGGAAGCGGCCCTCGCCGTGGGCCACGGGGCAGTCGAGGCGGTCGCCGCGGGTGAAGAAGGCGTTGTCGCTGGTGGCCTCGAGGGTCACCCAGCGGTCCTCGTAGCGGTTGGAGACGTTGGCGGCCAGGGCCACGCTCTGCTCCTCGGTTCCGTCGAGGGCGGGCAGGAGCCCGGTCTTGACCAGCACCTGGAAGCCGTTGCAGATGCCGAGCACGATGCCGCCGCGGTCCACCAAGCGCCGGATGCGCGGCAGCAGGCGCGTGCGCAGCAGCGCGCCGAAGACCGTGCCGGCCCCCAGGTCGTCGCCGAAGGAGAAGCCGCCGGGCAGGACCAGCCCCTCGACCGTGTCGAGCGTCTTGGGCTTGGCGAGCAGGGCATTGACGTGTTGCGTCACGGGCTCGGCGCCCACGCTGGCGAAGGCGAAGGCCGTCTCGCGCTCGCAGTTCGTGCCCGGGGCGCGCAGCACCAGCACGCGGGGCTTGCGGGAGCGGCTCATGACGGCACCTCGGTGGGCAGGGGCAGGGCGGAGCGCCAGGCCTGGCGCAAGTCGGCGGTGGAGGAACTCAGCACGTCGTGCTCGCCCAGGCGCCCGCGGATGCGCAGCCGCGGCTCGGCCGTGACCGTGCCGATCACGGCGTGGGGCACGCGGGCCTTCAAGAGCAGCACGCCCAGCGCGGCCGCCTTCTCGGGGGGAACCTCGAGCAGGAAGCGCGTGGGCGACTCGCTGAAGAGCAGCCGCGGGTCGTCGAGGGTGCCCTCGACGGGCAGCGCGCCGAGCTCGAGCGTCAGGCCCAGGTCGCCGGCGAAGGCCATCTCGGCGGCCGCAACGGCGAGGCCGCCCTCGGAGAGGTCGTGGGCCGCGTTCACCAGCCCCTTGCGCACGGCCAGGCTCACGGCCTTGAGCGTGCGCGGGGCGTCCTTGGTCACCTGGGGCACGTTCGCCCCCAGGACCCCCTTCAAGCGGTACCAGTGGCCGCCACCCAGCTCGTCCTTCGTGAGGCCCACCAGCACGATCGCGTCGCCTGCGCGCTTGGCCTCCAGCGTGGTCGTCTTGCGCACGTCGGCGATCACGCCCAGGGCAGAGATCAGGAGCGTCGCCGGCACCACGATCAGGCGCCCGTCCTCGGTGCGGAACTCGTTGTTGAGCGAGTCCTTGCCCGAGATGAAGGGCGTTCCGTAGAGGAGCGCCGCGTCGCGACAGCCCTCGGCGGCCTTGACCAGCGTGCCCAGGGTCTCGGGCCGAGAGCACGAGCCCCAGGTGAAGTTGTCCAGGATCGCGATGCGGGCCGGGTCGGCGCCCACCGCGACAGCGTTCCTGAGCGCCTCGTCCACGGCCAGGAAGGCCATGGCGTAGGGGTCGATGTCGCCGTAGGCCGGGTTGATGCCGTTGGCCAACACGAGACCCCGGCGGCTGCCCAGCGTAGGCGCCAGCACGGCCGCGTCGCTGGGTCCCTGCTGCGCGCCCATGAAGGGCCGCACCACGGCGCCCGACTGCACCTCGTGGTCGTACTGGCGTACGACCCACTCCTTGGAGCCGATCTGTGGCATGCGCAACAGCGCCGCGAGATCG
Organism: Planctomycetia bacterium; assembly: GCA_031413835.1. Classification (GTDB taxonomy): domain Bacteria; phylum Planctomycetota; class PLA2; order PLA2; family JAEUHO01; genus CAXQZU01. Next base: position 12,398 of record JANOFW010000088.1, on the reverse strand, counting down.
CCGTCGTAGGACGGCTTGACCAGCACCGTGGGCTCCTCGAGGGCCGGGGCGGCGTAGCAGGCCTCGCGCGACACCTTCGGCAGGCCCTCGTGGAGGAACTCCATCGTCAGGTCGGCCAGCAGGGTCTTGCCATGGCGCACCACCAGCCGGTGGTTGCGCGTGAAACGGCCCAGGACGAAGGCCTCGACGCCCTCGCTGGCGCACAGGGCCGCAAAGCGCTTCCACTTGGCCCGCGGTACGGCCGCCACCATGCGCTCCTGCGCCTCGCTGATCCAGATCTCGAAGGCCTTGAGGCCCGGGTACTTGAGCGGGGCCGCCGCCAGGTCGACCTCGGCGCCCACCTCGGCGCCCATCTCGCCCACGGCGCTCGAGAAGCCCCCCGCGCCGCAATCGGTCACGGCGTGGAACCACCCCTGGTCGCGGGCCTGGAGCAGCACGTCGAGCACCTTCTTCTCGGTGATGGCGTCGCCGATCTGCACCGCGCCCGAGGAGACGGTCTCGCTCTGAGCGCTGAGCTCGACGCTCGAGAAGGTGGCGCCGTGGATGCCGTCGCGGCCCGTGCGTCCGCCGAAGGCCACGATCAGGTCCCCAGGCCGCGCGGCCTTCTTGACGTAGCGCTTGGGGATCAACCCCACGCAGCCGGCGTAGACCACCGGGTTGCCCACGTAGCGCGCGTCGAAGACGATGGCCCCGTTGACCGTGGGGATGCCCATGCGGTTGCCGTAGTCGCGCACGCCCGCCACCACGCCCTTGAGCAGGCGCAGCGGGTGCATGGCGCCCTTGGGCACCTCGCTGTCGGGCAGGTCCGGGGGGCCGAAGCAGAAGACGTCGGTGTTGGCCACCGGCCGCGCGCCCAGGCCCGTGCCCAGGATGTCGCGGATCACGCCGCCGATGCCGGTGCCGGCCCCGCCGTAGGGCTCGATGGCGCTGGGGTGGTTGTGGGTCTCCACCTTCATGCACACGCCGTCTCGGCCATCGAAGTCGATCACGCCGGCGTTGTCCTGGAACACGCTCCAGCACCAAGGCTTGGCCAGGCGCTGCGTGGCGGCGAAGACGGTCTCCTTCAGCAGGTTCTTGAACGCGCGCGTCACCCCGCCTTCGGTCATCGTGACCGCGCCCGCCAGGGTCTTGTGCTTGCAGTGCTCCGACCAGGTCTGGGCCACGGTCTCGAGCTCGATCTCGGTGGGCTCGCGCTTGAGGCGCTGGAAATGGGCCTCTACCGCCCGCATCTCGACCAGCGAGAGCGAGAGCCCCATCTGCCGGGATAGCGCCACGAGGGCCTCGTCGCCCAGGGCCCGCAGCGGCACCTCCAGGCGCGCTGCCTGTACCGGCAGGGGATGCGGGAAGTGGTAGGTCGCGGGAGCCCCGGCGAGCACCTCCTCGATCACGTCGTTGCCCAGGGCCCGGCGCGCGGCGCCGCCCAGCGCCTCGATCGAGGCCGGGGTCTCGACGCGGTAGACGCGCGCGGTCTTGACCTGCGTGACCGCCAGCCCCAGCGAGCGCAGCAGGCCGCGGGCCGTCTCGGCCTCCGGGTCGGAGACGCCGGAGCGTCGCATCACGCTGACCTCCACGGTGCCCGAGGGTGGGGGGGCCGGGGGGCCGAAGGCGGCGACGTCGAGGACGCGGTCGGTGAGCGCCTGTATTGCGCGCGCCTGGGCGTCGAGGTCGAGCAGGCCCTCGAGGAAGTAGACGCGCCGCAGGCGCACCGCGCCCAGGCTCTCCAGGTGGGGCAGCCCGACTTGAGCGAGGGCGGCGCGTGCGTCGCGGCCGGCCGGATCGAGCAGGTCGGCCCGCACGCTCACGTCAAGGCGCAGCACCTGAGGCGGGGGGGCCGGGGGGCGAGGAGGTGTCTCTCGCCGGCCGGCGCGGGGCCGCAGGGCCCGGACGCGGGCCGACTTCGCGGCAGAGACCGATCGGCGCTTGGGGGCGGACTTCATCGCGGCGGGCGGGCGGGTGGGCATGGGGGGGCCATCGTCAGGGCACTCCCACCCCCACGGGCATCACCCCCTCGCATGACCCGATCAGATGTGCTCATCCGGGGGGCCGCCCTCCCCCCGCGCCCCCCGAAGGCCAGAAGCCGGGCCGCGCCCTCATCGGGGTGGGTCCCGCTCCCGCTCGGACGGCCCAGGGGGTAAGATCCCGCCCGAGGCGGTGCGGGCCCTACCCCCGGGCAGGTGGGTCGGGGTCGGTGTCGCCGGGTTCCCGTGGAAGGCGACGCCAGCCGGAAGCCGGCGCGTCGTCGAAGTTCGAGCCGCCTCGTTCGTGTCCGCAAGACTTGATCCTCCGGAGCCGGGCCGTCCCGATCCCAAGAGCGTCCGGTCGTAGAGACCCCGGTCTGGCGCGCGCTCTCCGGCGCGCGCAGCCTGGAGCCCCCCCTCGTCCATGCCCGACCTGCCCAAGACCGCCCGTCCCGAGCCAATGGCCGCCACCCCGCTGGCCTTCGAGCGGCCGATCTACGACCTCGAGCGCAAGATCGCCGAGCTGCGCTCGATCCCGGACGTGGCCCTGAACGGCGAGCTCAAGCCTCTGGAGAAAAAGCGCGACTCCCTGATCGGCGAGGTCTTCGGCCGCCTCACCCCCTGGGAGAAGGTGCAGCTCGCCCGCCACTCCGGGCGGCCGCAGTTCATGGACTACGTGCGCGGGATGTGCGACGAGTGGATCGAGCTCCATGGCGACCGCCTGTTCGGCGACGACCGGGCGATCTCGGTGGGCTTCGCGCGCATCGGGGGCCGGCGCGTGCTGCTCGTGGGCAGCCGCAAGGGCCGCGAGGCACGCGAGAAGGTGGCCTGCAACTTCGGCTGCGCCAACCCCGAGGGCTACCGCAAGGCGCTCTCCAAGATGAAGCTGGCCGAGCGCTTCGGCCTGCCTATCGTGACCCTGATCAACACCCCCGGGGCCTACCCCGGCATCGGCGCCGAGGAGCGCGGCCAGGCCTGGGCCATCGCCGAGAACGTGCTGCAGATGAGCACCCTCAAGGTGCCGACCCTGTGCATCGTGATCGGCGAGGGGGGCAGCGGCGGCGCGCTGGGCATCGGGGTGGGCGACCGCGTGCTGATGCTGCAGTACGCCTACTACTCGGTGATCTCGCCCGAGGGCTGCGCCTCGATTCTGTGGCGCGACGGCGCGCGGGCTGCCGACGCCGCCAAGGTGCTGCGGCTGACCAGCGAAGACCTGCTCAACCTAAAGGTGGTGGACGGCGTGATCCCCGAGCCGCTGGGGGGCGCCCACCGCGATCCGGTGGCCATGATCACCCGCGTCAAGGAGACCGTGCTGAGCACCTTGGCCGAGCTCGAGGCGTTGCCCACCGAGGTGCGCCTGACGCAGCGCTTCCAGCGCCTGCGGGCGCTGGGGAACGACGCGCCGTTCCTCGCCTAGCGGCGCGGAGCGGCGCGGACGCGCCGCTCTATGCTGGGCTGGGGGCGTGTCAGCGGCGCACGGCGTACGCAGCGCACATGGCGTCGAGCCGCCCAGGGGCACGCGAACAAGACGCGAACGTAGAGGGGCGGGGGGTCGAACTCGGGAAGTTGGTTGGGGGCACGGGGGGAGCCAACGGCGAAGGGTCGGGGCCCGTACCCATGTTGAGATGGATCCCAAAGGCAGGCGGCGACGCGCAGCGCGCGAGCCCCTGCGTAGCGACGTGGAGACTCGTCATGCGGCGTGTCGTGATTGCCTGTGCCGTGATGGCTGGAGCGTTCGTCGTCCCCGTGCTGCGCGCCGACGAGCCGGAGGGCCAGCCGGGCGCGCCTGCCCCCGGCGCGCCCGCCGTCACCTCCGAGCAGATCCGCGACTGGGTCGCCGACCTCGGCAGCGACGACTTCCGGCGCCGCGAGGAGGCCTCGCGCCAGTTGGCCCTGGCCGGCGAGGCGGCGCGCGAGGCGCTCGAGTCGGCCTCGAAAGCCAGCGAGAGCCTCGAGGTGCGCTGGAGGGCGCAGCAGCTGCTGCTGCGCCTGGACGGCCGCGCCGAGAAGCCCATGGGCAGCCCGGAGCAGAGCCCCCGTCCCGGTGCAGTCGCTCCCGGCCAGGACGACCTGCGCAAGCTCTTCGCGGCCGACACGCCCGAGGAGGTGCGCGAGCTGATGGACCGGCTCATGCAGGACTTCGGCCGGCGTGGCAAGTGGCCCGGCTTCCAGGGCGCGCCCCTGCAGGGCCTGGACGCCTTCAGCACGCGGCTCACCTCGGGCGACCTGACGCTCAAGCTCTCGCTCTTCGGCCCCCAGCGCGCCGAGCTCGAGGTGCGCGGCCAGGACGCCGCCGGCCAGCCCACCCGCGCGATCCACAGCGGCACGAGCCTGGAGGCGATCCTCGAGGCCCATCCGCAGCTCAAGGAGCATCCCTCGCTCCCGGGCCTGCGCCAGGAGCTGGAGAGCGCCAAGCGCCGCGGCAGCCTGCGCCTGCTCGATCCCGGCCTGCGCATGCCGATGTTCTCCTTCAGCACCAGCGAGGGCATCGAGTTCCAGCACGACGCCTCGGGCGTCACCCTGCGCGTGCGCGAGAAGGGCCCCGACGGCCGGCTGGAGACCAAGGAGTACAAGGGCGCCACGCTCGAGGAGATCCAGAAGGCGCACCCCGAGCTCACCGAGCGCCTGCGCGGCTTCCAGGTCCGCGTCGCGCCCCCGCGCGTCTTCCGCGGGCCCAAGGAGGAGCCGCTCGCTCCCCTGCCGCTTCCCGAACCGCAGCCCGAGCGGCCCTCGGCCGTGGACAGCACGCGCTTCGGCGTGCTGCTCGAGCCCGTGGACGCGTTGCTCTCCCGCCACCTGCGGCTCGAGCCCGGACAGGCCGTGCTGGTGCGCGAGGTCCAGCCGGGGAGCCAGGCCGCCTCCCTGGGCCTCGAGGAGTTCGACGTGCTCGTGAGCATCGACGGCCGGGCGATCGTCTCGATGGAGGACGCGGTCCAGCGCCTGCGCGCCGCGGCCAAGTCCCGCGCGGGGTTCGAGCTGGACATCATCCGCGCCGGCCAGAAGCACTCGCTCTCGCGCTAGTCTTTGAGGGGGTAGTCGCGGCGCGTGACTTTCCACGCGCCGAGCGCCAGGGCGAGGACCGTGACGCTCGCGAGCACGAGCGCGGCGGCTCCGCTCTCCATCCAGGCGAGCTGCTTGGCCTCCAGGGTGGAGAACACCACGCTGGACGGGTCGAAGCCCTCGAGGGGGACGTCGGTGCCCTTGCTCACGCGGCCGGAGAGGGCAGCGAAGGCCGCGTCGGTGCCGCGGTGGTGCAGGCTCAGCACGTGGTGCAGCGTCGAGAGGCGCTGCATCGTGCCGTTGGCCTCGTTCAGGAAGCTGTCGACCAGGAACACGTAGATCAGGCTGGCGACGATGCCGTGCTTGAACCAGGCGCTGAGCAGGTAGGTCAGCGCACCCACGGCCAGCACGCCCAGGCCGACCGTCGGCACGAGGCTCAGGTAGACCTCGGGGGGCAGCGGCAGCCCCGAGATCCACAGCGCCGCCAACGGCGTGAGCAGGGCGATGGGGATGGCCACCAGCACGGCGGCCAGGAAGCGCGCCAGGAAGAGCGTGCGGCGCGCGATGGGTCGCACCAGGTGGAAGACCAGCGTGCGTTCGCTCACCTCGCGCTGGAAGGCGCCCGCCACCAGCGTGAGCGCCACCAGGGGAGCGCAGAATGGCAGCAGGGCCTCGTGGAGGATCCGCCACAGCTGGAAGGCGGTCCGCTCCTGGCTGAGCTCGGTGCCGCGCTCGGTGTGTCCGGCGAACCAGCCGGCCAAGAGGCCCACGCCGACGGCGACGAGGCTCACGATCAGCATGCGCCTGCGGCGTCCGACGGTGAGCTTCACGCCCCAGGTGAAGGCGGGCCAGAAGCCCGCGAAGGGGCCCCGGGGAGCCGCGGCGTTCAGGGGGGGCGGCGTCAGGCTCATCGCGTCAGGTACCGGAACACGGCCTCGAGGTCTTCGTCGCCCGGCAGGATCGCGGTGATGGCCGGGCCCGGGCCGCCGGCCGAGGCCTGCAGGTGGTCGAAGAACGCCAACGCCTGCGTCGTGAGGGCCTCGACGCCCTCGGCCGTGGTCGTGACGCTCACCACGCCCGGCGCCTCGAGCAGGCGCTGCGCCAGGAGGCGCGGTTCGGGCGTGAGCAGGCGCACGTGCAGCGGGTGGTCGGGCAGCTCGCTGCGGATCGCTTCGCGCGTGCCCTCGGCGAGCACGCGACCCTGGAACAGGAAGACGCTGCGGCGCGCCAGGCTCTCGACCTCGTGCAGCACGTGGCTGGAGACGACCACGCAGCGGCCCTCGTCGCCCAGCTCGCGGATGATCTCCGAGAGAGCGCGTCGCCCGGTGGGATCGAGCCCGTTCAAGGGCTCGTCGAGGATCACGACGTCGGGATCGTGGGCCAGGGCCTGGGCCAGCTTGAAGCGCTGACGCATACCCTTGCTGAAGGTGCCCACGCTGCGCTCGAGGACCTGGCCCAGGTCCACGCGCTCGAGGGCGCGGCGCGCGAGATCCCGGGCTTGCGTCTTGGTGAAGCCGTGCAGGCGCGTGAGGTAGGTGAGCACCTCCCAGGCGCCCAGGCCGGGATAGGCCGCGTCTTGCTCGGCGCACAGGCCCACGCGCCGCATCAGGCCGGGGTTGCCGAAGGGCTCTTCGCCGGCGACACGCACGCGCCCGAGGCTGGGCCGGAGCATGCCGCAGACGAGCTTCAAGAGCGTGCTCTTGCCCGCGCCGTTGGGGCCCAGGAGGCCCGTCACGCCGGGCCCGATGTCGGCCGTGACCTCGTTCAAGCCCAGCACGTCGCCGTACCACTTCGACAGACGCTCGATCGCGATCGTGGGGGCGGCGGTGTTCACTCGCTCACCTCCACGCTGCGCGCGCGCTTCCAGACGCGCAGGAACCCCAGCAGGAAGAGGCCTCCGGCGATGATCGCCGCCCCCGACGGGTCGGGGAGCCGGTCGAGCAGCCACTGGCTGCGCTTGTCGTGCATCGTCTCCCAGTGGGGGCTGATGATCGGCGCGAGGACATTGGTCGGCAAGCTCGTCAGGCGCAAGAGCTCGCCCGCGCTGCCGTCCCGGAAGAGCCCGATGCCGCGCAGCACGAAGCCGCCGAAGATCACCGCCGCCGCCAGCGCCGAGGCCACCCCGCGTCGGCTGGTACCGGCGCTGACCAGCAGGGTGAGGCCCGCGTAGCCGCCGGCGCACAGCAGCAGGTAGGTCCCGATGGCCCCGGGGACGTTTTGGGTCGCCTCCCAGAACGCCTGCGTGTCGCCCGGCTGCTGCCAGGCGCCTGCCAGCAGCCACAGGACGAGCCCGGGCGCCGCGGCGCGCGTGAGGAGGATCCAGGGCAGCACCAAGGCCTTGCCGAGAGCGTAGTCCACGGCCCGGATCGGCCGCACCATCAGCAGCGTGAGCGCGCGCGCGCGCAGATCGTCGGCCACAAGCCCCGCGCCGGTCAGGATCGCGAGCAGGCTGACCACGGTGGTGGCGGCCGTGTAGTAGATCCTGAGTGCCAGGAGCAGGGCCGTGCGGCTGCTCTCGACCAGGGCTCCCGGGGCGGCCTGCTTCGGGGAGAGCCCGGCGAGCTTCTCATCGAGCCCGATCTGGGCGTAGAGCAGGAGTCCCACGCAGCAGGCCATGATCAGGAGCAGGACGGTCAGCACGCGCATGGCCTTCGTGGCGCGCACGGCCTCCACGTTCGCCTGCAGGATCACCCACCAGGCCGGCGGGCCGCCGAAGAGGCCGGCGTAGGGGCGGTAGCCGCGTGCGTGGACGGTCACGGGCGGTCTCCGCGGGCCTCGAGCAGGCGGTGGAAGACGCTCTCGAGGTCCTCGACGACGGGCTCGAGCCGGCGCACGCGCGCGCCGGTCGCCGCGGCCGTGCCCAGCAGCACGCCCGCCGCCTCGGCGGAGCGACTGGGCTCCACCTGGGCCGTGAACGCCCGCCGCGGGCTGTCCTCGTCGCCGCCGCGCGCAGCCAGGCGCACGCCGCGGCGCTCGGCCTCGACCTCGAAGGCCGGGCTGAGCCCCTCGACCTCGAGCAGGAACAGGCCGGGCCGGGGCGCAAGATCCTCCATGCGGAAGGTGCCCCGGTACTGGCCCTGGTGGAGCACCACCACCTGCTGGGCGCTGCGCTGGACCTCGGGCAGCACGTGCGAGGACCACACGACGTGCTTGCCGTGGTCCTTGGCGAGGTTGGCGATCAGCGCCAGCATCTCGTCGCGGCCGGCGGGATCCAGGCCCGAGGTGGGCTCGTCGAGCAGGATCAGCGCGGGGTCGTGCACCAGCGCCTGCGCCAGCTTGAAGCGTTGGCGCATGCCCGTGGAGTAGCCCACCACGTCGCGGTAGACGGCTTCGCCCAGGCCCACGTGGTGCAGCACGTCGTGCGCGCGGCGCAGGGCCTCGTTGCGCGGCAGCCCGCCCAGGCGACCGAGATAGGCCACGGCGCGCACGCCGGTCATCGACGGGATCCAGGCGTCGGCCTCGGGCATGAAGCCGACCAGGCGGCGCGCGTCACGCGGTCGGCGGCGCGCGTCCACCCCTAGGACCTCCACCTCGCCGGAGAAGCCGCGCAGCAGCCCCAGCACGCATTGGAGCAGCGTGCTCTTGCCCGCGCCGTTGGGGCCCAGCAGCCCGGTGACGCCCTCGGGCACTTCGAGCGTGACGTCGCGCAGGGCCGGGGGACGCCCGCCGTAGGACTTCGTCAGGCCGCGGACGGCGAGCACCGACAGATCAGGCGCCCTTCTTGATGCGGCCCGTGGGCGGGGGCAGGACCGGCGCGGGGGTCGGTTCGCTGGGGGCGGTGGGGGCCGGGGCCTCGGGGGCCGGGGCTCCGCCGGGCTCGAAGCGCTCGCGGTAGGCCTGCAGCACGGTGGCGGCCGTCTCCTCGACCGCCTTGCGCGTGATGTCGATGACCGTCCAGCCGGGGTGCTCGGCATACAGGCGTCGCGCGTACTCGAGCTCGCGCCGGATGTGCGCCACCTCGCCGTAGTCGGCACCCGGCGCCATGCCCAGGGCGACCATGCGCGTCTGGCGGATCTTCGTCAGGTGGGCCGGGTCGATCAGCAGGCCGAAGACGCGCCGCGGGTCCACCTCCAGGACCTCGCTGGGCAGCGGCACGTCGAGCACGATCGGCACGTTGGCGGTCTTGTAGCCGCGCTGCGCGACGTAGTGGCACAGCGGCGTCTTGCCGGTGCGGCTGATGCCCAGGAAGACGATGTCGGCACGGCGCAGATTGCGCGGCTCCTTGCCGTCGTCGTTGCGGACGGTGAACTCCACCGCGTCGATGCGCCGGAAGTACTCGGCGTCGGTGCTGTGGCCCAGGCCGGGCACGGAAAGTGGGACACGCTCGAGATGCTGCGCCAGACGGTTCACCAACGGGCCCATCAGGTCCACCGCGGCCACCTCGAGGTCCTCGGCCACGGCCTTGACGTGGCTGCGCAGGTCCGGCTCGACGATGGTGTAGACCACCAGCGCGCCGTGGAGCTGGGCGGCGGCCATCACCGTCTCGATCGCGCGGCGGTCGAGCACGTGGGAGAAGACCCGCACACGGGCTTCCTCCAGGCTGGCGAACTGCGCCAGCGCCGCCTTCGCGGCCGCCTCCGCGGTGCCGCCGGTGGCGTCGCTGACGGCATAGACGAGGGGCGCGCCGGCATCGCTCACGTGCGCCCCCCCGGGCCCGAGACCGGCTCCGCCCTCGTGGCGTGCGCCGGGTCTTGGGCGGCCTGCGGGTCGGAGGCGCTCCCCACCCACACGGCGCCGTCCTCGAAGCGCTCCTGCTTCCAGATCGGCACCTCCTGCTTGAGGCGCCGCACGAACTCGCCCACGGCCGCAAGCGCGGCCTCGCGGTGGGGCGCCGAGACGGCCAGCACCATGGCAGACTCGCCCACCGGCACGCGCCCCAGCCGGTGCGTGCAGGCGACGGCGGAGAGTCCGTGGCGCGCGCGGAGCTCCTCGCCCAGGGCGCGGAGCGCCGCGAGCGCCATGCCCTCGTAGGCCTCGTAGACCAGCTCCAGCACGCGCCGTCCGGCCGTGGCCTCGCGCGCATCGCCGAAGAACAGCACCACCGCGCCGTTCGCCGGCCCGGCCACGGCGCGCCGCAAGGCCTCGGCGTCGATGGGGGAGCGGGTCAGCAGGACCACGCCTACCCTCCGCTCACCGGGGGGATGAGCGCGACCTCCACGCCCTCCGTCAGGGGCGTGTCGGGAGCGGCGAAACGCTCGGCCACGGCGTAGCGCAGGCCGTGGCGGTGCGCGGCCAGGGCAGGGTGGCGCGTCTCGAGCAGGCGCGCGAGGTCGGCCAGACGCGCGCCGGCCGGGACCTCGAGCGCCTCGGCGGGCCGGCCGACGGCCTCGCGCACGGCGGCGAAATAGCGGATCTGGACCTGCATGGGAGCGCCATCCTACGCGAGTGGCGGCTCTCCGCCTGCGTGGAGACCCCCTACTTGGCCGGCGCGGAGAGCTGTGCCAGCCAGGCCAGCGCGCTCGGCTCCTTGCCGCCCAGCTCCTTGTAGCGCTCGAGGTGCAGCCGCGCCTGATCGAGCTGCTCGAGATGGTCGCCCAGGATCACGGCCAGATAGAGCTGCGGATCGGGGTCCTTGGGGGCCAGGCGTGCGGCGGCACGGAAGCCGTCGGCTGCCTGCGCCCAGCGCTTCTTCTGCATCAGCACGAAACCCAGCCGCAGCTGGATGGCGGCATCCTCGGGGCAGTCCTTGGCGGCTTGCGTGAGTACCTGGATGGCGGCGTCGAGGTTGCCGCGCTCGAGGATCACGGCCACGAGCGCGAGCGCGTAGCCCGCGTTCGCGGGCTCGAGCGAGATGGCCTTGCGGTAGGCGGCCATGGCGCCGTCGAGCTGCTGCGTGCGCTGCGCGACCACGCCCTGGAGGAAGGCCACCTGCGCGCTCTTGGGCGTCAGCCTGCCGGCCTGCGCGAGCAGCTTCTTGGCCTCGGCCCACTGCTCGCGTTGCACGGCGATCGCGGCCGCCTGCAGCACGGCCTCAGAGCGCTCGGCGTCGAGCGCCACCGCGGCGGCCAAGGCCTTCTGGGCCAGGTCCCACTGCTCGAGCTCGCCGTAGGCCGCTCCCAGGGCGGTGAGCGTGGCCGGGTCGCGCTGCGCGCGCTCGAAGGCCTGGTTGTAGGACTCGACCGCTCCGGGCGCGTCGCCGGCGAGCGACCTGATCAGCCCCAGGTACAGCCAAGCCTCGGCCGAAGCCGGCTCCTTTGCCACGCCCTCGTCGACGAGCTTGCGCGCCTCGCGTGTCTTGCCCGGCTGACGCGCCAAGACCAGCGCGAGGGCGTTGCGCGCGGCGCTGTTCTGGGGCGCCAGCCCGCGGGCCTGACGGTAGGCCTGCTCGGCGGTCGCCAGCGAGCCGGCCAGCTCACGCAGCCAGCCGAGCCGCAGCCACGCGCCCAGGGCCGGCGCGAGCGCCACTCGCTGCTCGAGCGCCGTCACGGCGCGATCGATGCGACCCTGGCCCTCCTCGACGGCGGCCAGCGCGTCGAAGGCCTCGGGCAGTCCGGTGTGGACGCCCTCGGGCCGTCCCAGGCGCCCGCGTACGCCGGCCCACATCGCCGCGCAGCCTGCCTCTCCGCCCTCCACCCTCCCGACGAGGAAGGTGAGCACGAGATCCGCGGGCTGGCCGGCGCTGGCGCGCTCCGCCGCACGGGTCTTGAAGTACTTGAGCGCCTGCTCGCGCTTGCCGGAGGCGATCCAGGCATCGGCCAAGGCCAGGCCCTTGACCACGTCGGCCGGCGCGCTCGCGTAGGCCTGCTCGAGCTCCTCGGGAGATCCTGTGGCCGCCGCGACCAGGGGCGCGCTCGCGCCGTCGCCGGCGAAGGCCGCCGGGCAGGGCGTGGCGCCGCACGCCAGCCAGCAAGCCGCGAGGCTCAGGCCGACCCGACGAAGACGGCGTGCGTTCGACTCGCTGGGGTGCATCGGGCTCCTTTCCGTCGCACAGCCTACGAAGGGAGGCCGGCGGTCGTCGCAGTCGACCGCCGGCCTCGGGGCGGCGCGCGGCGGGCCGTTCGAGCTGCGCCCCAGGGCGCAGCGGCCGGTACCACCCCGCGCAGGCTCTACTCGATCTCGGGCTCCTCCGGCTCGCCCTTCTTCGTACGGTCCTTCCCCTTGCGGGGCGGGGGCGGGGGCCGATCACCATCGTCGCCAGGCGGCGGGGGCGGAGGCGGTTCCGCACCGTCCTCACCGGGGGGCGGCGGAGGCGGGGGCTCGTCGCCGTCACCACCGGGGGGCGGAGGCGGCGGGCCGTCGCGGCCACCGAGCTCCCGCAGGATCTTCTTCAAGAGCTCGGCCACCAGTTCCTTGAGGCGGCGCGCGTCATCTTCCTTGTCGCGCTCGCCCATGCGCTCCTTGCAGGCCTCTTCGCGCTCTTCCTCGGGGGTGCCTTCGTCCTCGGGCTTCGGGCGCTCCTTCCCCCCCTTGGGGGGCTTGTCGCCGTTCTTCGGGGGGCGG
>JANOFW010000087.1:0-3489 GCA_031413835.1 Planctomycetia bacterium | reverse complement strand
CCTCCTGCTGGGAGCCGGCACGGCCCAGGCGACGGGAGAAGCGGGTGGCCTCGACCTCGCCTTCGGCGGAGGCGACGGAATCGCCCAGTCGTACCTCCCCGACTACTCCACGCGTGAGATCGCCGTCGATTCTCTCGGTCGCACGGTGGTCGTCGGCTTCGGCGGCTCGCCGAACGCGCGCTGGTACGTGGCTCGCTTCACGGCGGACGGTGTCCTGGACACGTCCTTCGCCGCCGGCGCCGGCTACGCGACGTTCTTCGGTACGTTCGCCAGCAACCGCGCGCAGGGCGTTGCGATCGACGCCTCCGATCGGATCATCGTCAGCGGCCAAGTGACCTGGCAGGTCTCGGGCGGCAAGAAGCCGAAGTACGAGTCCGACTTCGGGGTCATCCGGCTGCTGACCGATGGGACGCTGGACACGAGCTTCGGATCGGGCGGGACGGTCCTGACGGGCTTCCAGACCACGGGCTTGAGCGATCACGCCTACACGGCGCTGGCGCAGCCCGACGGCAAGGTCCTGGCCGGCGGGAACTCGAACACCTTCGTCGCCTTGGCTCGCTACACGGCCTCCGGCGCCCTGGACACGACCTTCGGCAATGGAACGGGCAAGACGATGTTCTCCGTGGGCTCCGGGAGCCAGCGCATCGCTTCGCTGCGCAGGGATGACCAGGGCCGGTATGTGTTCACCACCCCGGGCCCCAGCATTGCAGCGCCCTCGTTCCTCGTCCGCCTGCTCTCCGATGGGCAGCTGGACGGGTCCTTCGGCATCCGTGACATGACAGCGCAACTCGCCCCCTTCGGTACGGGCTTCAACGCCCAGGACTTGGCGCTTGCGACAGACGGGACGATGCTCGTCTTCGGGCGCATCAACGTCGGCGGCCAGTACGACTCGGTGGTGGCTCGCTTCACCTCCTCCGGGACCCTGGACACCACCTTCGGCACGGGCGGAGTCCGGATGCTCGGGCTCGCGGGCTACGACGAGGGGCGCGGCATGGCGCTCCAGCCGGACGGCCGCATCCTGCTTGCCGCCCGATGGGGCACGCCGACGGTGCCCGTCAAGACGGTCATGGTCGCCGCTCGCCTGCTTGCCGATGGCACGCTGGACCCGTCCTACGGGCCCGGGGGCATCGGTCAGACGGCCGAGGGGACGCCCTGGTCGGCCGCCATCGACTCCTCCGGCCGCTTCCTCGCCGGTGGCGATGCTCCGGGCAACGGCACCATGATCGCCCGCTGGCTGCCGTAGGCGCGAGTTCTTAGACTGCAAGGTCCGTTTGTCCGCACGTTCGGCATGTCACCGGCCCATGACATGCCGAACGTTCGGCATGTCACGGCGCCGGGCGGGAACCGGGCTGGTGGCCGCCCGCGCCAGGCCCTGCGGCGCGCCTCTCGACGCCGCTGAGCAGCCGCCCGTAGGCCAGGAAGCCGAGCACGCCGCACAGGCTCCCGAGCACGCCCGCGGCCAGGAAGAGGACCCGCGGCGAGGAGGCCTCGGCCACCCAGCCGGAGGCCAGCGCGGAGAGCGCGGTCATGCCGGCCACGGTCATGCCCACCAGCGCGAAGACCTGGCCGCGACGCCCGGCCGGCACGTGCCGGTGGAGCAACGAGGTGCGCGAGACCACGATGGCGGGGATGCATAGGCCGTGGAAGGCGATGGCCAAGAGGCCCAGGGGGAAGTGCTCGATCCAGGCGAAGGGCAGGTAGGTCAGGCCGTCGAGGGTCATGCCCATGAGCAGCAGCGGCGCGAGGGCCACGCGCCGGCCGAGCACGGCGATCAGCAGCGAGCCCGCGAGCATGCCCACGGCCATGGCGCCCTCGAAGGCCGCCAGCGCCTCCGGGCCCAGCGCGAAGGTCTGCTGTACGAGCAGCGTGGCGCCGACGATCGCGGGGCCCATGATGGCCAGGTTGTCGAGCGCCGTGAGCAGCAGCAGCCCGCGCACCACGCGGTCGCCGCGGGCGTAGCGCAGGCCGGCCGCCAGCGTGCGCCACAGCCCCAGCGCGCTGCGCGGCCCGCGCGCCCGGGCGGGCAGGCGCAGCAGGAGCAGCGCCACGGCCGACAGCAGGAAGGAGATCCCGTCCCAGGCCAGCAGAGCCCGCACGCGCCCCTCCTCCGCCGCGCCTCCCCCCGCGCCCCCCAGAACCAGAGCACCCAGCGCCAGGCCCACGATCATCGCCAGCTGGGCGGAGGTCTGGACGACGGCGTTCCAGCGTGTGAGCGCGCTTGTCCCGACGAGGTCAGGCAGCAGCGCGTCGCGGGCGGGCGCGAAGGGCGTCGAGAAGGTGCCCAGCAGGAAGGCCACCACCAGCAGCTCGGCCGGCGTGGCGCCACCGCTCTGAATCGCGCGCGCGGTGAAGGCGAGCAACAGGGCGGCCCGCAGCAGGTCGCTGACGACCATGATCCGGCGCCGGTCGAAGCGGTCCACGAGCGCGCCCGCCAGCGGACCGAAGAGCAGGTACGGCACCGTGGCCAGGGCCACGGTCACCCCCACCATCAGCGCCTGCGCGTCGCCGGCGGCGCGGCCGGCCATCCAGGCCACGCAGGGCAGGAACAGCGCGTCGCCCGTGGCCGAGACCAGCTGACCGAACCACAGCAGCCCCGCGTTGCGCGAGGCGTCGGCTGGCGTGCTCTCGGGCGAGTCGAGCCCGGCGAGCCCCGGAGCGCTCATCGTGGTGCCGGGACGGGGGCCCCGGCAGGCGCCGGGTCGAGCTCGCCCGCGGCACGCGCGAGCCAGTAGGCGAAGAGCCAGTCGGCGCGCGTGTGGGTGAAGGTCTCGCGCCGCGGGACGCCCGGGGGCGTGCCGCGGAACAGGCCGAGCTCGTCCTTCCAGGCCCAGTGGGCGTTGCCGCGCTGCACGATGGTGGGGATGGCGCGCAGACTTTGGTGCGGCACGTCGGCGAAGGGCACCTCCTCCTCGCTCATCAGGTGCAGCACGGCGCGCAGCTCGTCCACGGCCTCGCGCCGTCGGTGCTCAAGCCCGCCCAGGAGGGCGCAGGCCAGGAAGCCCCCGTTCCACCAGCCACGGGTCGCTGCGCGCAGCCGGCCCAGGCCCTCGAGGGCCTTGGAAGCCACCACGCCGCGGTCCATCACGCGGCAGGTGAGCAGCGCCAGGCAGGTCATGTTGACGCCCGAGGGCGCCTGGAGCTGGGGCAGCCACGTCTGCTGCTCGGGCAGGGCCCGCCCCCAGCCGTCGTCGAGCAGACGGCGCAGCGCGTCGTGGACGTCCGGCGCGGGGTCGAGCGCCGCCGCCGCCACGAAGGGCGCCAGCCCGATCGAGGCCAGACGGCCGTTCCTCACCCACGGCATCCCCTGGACGTCCTCGCGCAGCTCGCCGTACTCGGTGCGCTTGCCGCGCGGATCGCGCAGCCACATCTTGTCGGCCCGCAGCCGGCGCGCGAGGGCCACGAGGTGGGCCCGCGCCTGCTCCTTGAGGGCCGGGTCCTCGACGTAGCGGCCGATGGCCGCCCAGCCCAGCGTGTAGCCCGCGAGCTGGT
>JANOFW010000086.1:0-2436 GCA_031413835.1 Planctomycetia bacterium | reverse complement strand
GCAGGCCCCGCGTCTCAGGGCCCTGGCCGAGGAGTGGGCTCCGCAGGGCGTCGTCTTCCTGGGCGTGTGCTCGGATGCCGACACTCCGCTCGAGCGGCTCGAGGTGCACGCCAAGAAGCACGCCGTCCCCTACCCCATCCTGGTAGACGCGCGCGGCCTGCTGGCGCAGCGGGTGGGCGCCAAGACCACCACCACCGTGGTGCTGCTCGATCGTCATCGGCGCGTGCGCTACCGCGGGGCGCTCGACGACCAGTACGGCGTGGCAGGGCGCAAGGCCGAGCCCACGCGGCTGCATCTGCGGGAGGCGCTGCTCGAAGTGCTGGCCGCCAAGGCCGTGAGCGTGGCGGCGACGGACGCTCCCGGCTGCCCGATCAGCTTCCCGGTGCCCTCCGGCCCGCGAGCGAAGGGCGGAGGCCCGACCTGGGCCGCAGGGGCGGGCGCGATCCTCCACCGACGTTGCGCGGGCTGCCATCGGGAGGGCGAGGCCGCGCCGTTCTCCTTGCTGACCTACGAGGACGTGGCCGGCCGCACGGCGGTGATCCGCGAGGTGCTCGAGCAGGGACGCATGCCGCCCTGGACCGCCGAGGGCCCGCCGGGCACGTTCCTCGACGATCGCCGGCTCACGGCCGAGGAGCAGGCGACCGTGCGCGCCTGGCTCGACGCGGGCGCGCCCGAGGGCGATCCCGCCAAGGCCCCCGTGCCCCCCCAGCCTCTCACCGTGGACGGCTGGCAGATCGGCGCTCCCGATCTGGTGCTCTCGTTTCCGAAGGCGCAGCCGGTCCCGGCCGAGGGCGTCGTGCCCTATCGCTTCATCGAGGTGCCGACGGGCCTCACGGAAGATCGCTGGGTGACGGCCAGCGAGGTGCGCCCGGGAGCGGCGCAGGTCGTGCATCACGTGCTCGTGCAGGTGGTGCCGGAGGGGGCCAAGGGGCGGCGCGGAGCCTTCGAGCCGCACCTGGGCTTCTTCGCCGCGATGGTGCCCGGGGGGCGCGTGGTCAAGTACCCGGCGGGCATGGCCAAGAAGCTGCCCAGGGGCAGCCGGCTCTACTTCCAGATGCACTACACGCCCAACGGCGTGGCCACCGAGGACCTCACCCGCATCGGGCTCGTGTTCGCCAAGGCCCCGCCGGAGCACGAGGTCAAGACGGTGGGCATCTTCCCCTTCGGGCTCGAGATCCCGCCGGGGGCGGCGGCCCACGAGGTCTCCGCGATGCTGCCCGTGCCGTTCGACGCCAAGGTGCTGGCCTTCATGCCGCACATGCACCGGCGCGGCAAGGCCGCGCGCTACGAGGTGATCAACCTGCGCCGCAAGGACCAGCCGCCCGAGGTGCTCTTCGAGGAGAAGAAGTTCGACTTCAACTGGCAGACGCCCTACCGCCTGGCCGAGCCTCGGCTCGTGCGCGGCGGCCTGGGCATCATGTTGAGGCTCGTGGGCACCTTCGACAACTCCTACGGCAACCCCTACAACCCCGACCCCGAGCGCACCGTGGGCTGGGGCGACCAGACCTGGGACGAGATGCTGATCGGCTACCTCGACTACATCCAGGTGGGCCCGCCGACGGGCTACACGCCCGGCATCAAGTAGGGCGAGGGCGGGCAGAGGCGCAGGGAGCGGCGGCGGCAGACCTCCCGGTGACGCAGGGCCGCCGGTCGGCGTGGCGCATGACCCCCGCGTGGCGCCTCGGTGCAAGCGCCGTGACCTGGGGCGTCGTCCAATGCTCCGTCCCCTGGAGCTCTCCATGCGCCTCCCCCTCGTGCTGCTCGCCCTCCTGCTCTCCCTGTGCTTCGTCGCGCCCGCGCTGCGAGCCGCTGACGACGAGCCCGCGCCCGTCGCGCCTCCCCAGCCCCCCCAGCCCCCCGTTGCCATCGGGGAGGATGCGCTCGATCAGTTGATCCGCGGGCTGCTGGCCGACGCGGCTCCCGAGCGCACCAAGGCCGAGGCGGCGTTGGCGCGCGCCGACGCCGACAGCCTGCGCGCGCTGGTCGGCCGCCTACGCAGGCGCTTGGGCGCAGCGTCGCCCGCGCCCACGCCGCCTGGATCGCGCGAGACCGCGCCGCGCGAGCCCGGTTCGGGCCAACCGGCTGGGCCGATGGTCCTGCTCGAGACGCGCATCGTTGAGGCGCCTGCCGCCGTGGCCAAGGAGCTCGTGGGCCTGGGCGCGCCGCGTGCCGACGGCACGCGCTGCTACGACCGCGCCGCGTTGGAGACCCTGCTCGGCGCGCTGGGCAAGGGCACGAAGACCAAGGTCCTCTCCGCGCCTAGCATCGTGACGGCGGCTGGGGAGCGCGCCGATCTCTCGATCCTCGATCAGACCGCGTACATCGAGGGCTTCGACTTGGTGGAGGGGCCGGGTTCGGTGACGGCCGATCCGCTGATCGGCACCGTGCAGGTCGGCGTGCGCCTGGATCTCACGCCGTCACTCTTGGGAGAGGACT
>JANOFW010000085.1:0-1872 GCA_031413835.1 Planctomycetia bacterium | reverse complement strand
GTCCGGCGACGTGTGCGCGGGGGTGTCCCGCGTTTACAGCCGCGCCGAGCAGTTCGAGCGCGCGGCCGAGCTGGCCGAGCGGGCGGCGACGCTGCCGAGCCGCTCGCCGACCGCAGTCTACCTGCGGCTGGCCGAGGCCATGGCCAGCGTGGGTCGCCCGCAAGAGGGCATCGCCGCCGCGCGCGAGGCGCTGCGTCGCGGGCCGCACAGCGCCGAGGCGCACCTTGCTCTGGGGGTGGCGACCTTCGGGGTCTACAGGTTCGAGGAGGCCGTAGCGGAGCTCAGCGCCGCGACGCGGATCAACCCGAGGGACGCAAACTGCTGGTGGGGGTTGGCGAATGTGTTCCGGTACCGCGGCGACTACGGACAGGCCCTGCGTAGCCTGGAACGCATGGGTGAGTTGCTAGGCGCCGCGGTGATGGCCAACGACCCCATGCTGCTGCACTTCTCTGCCGAGCTGCGCGGCTTGGCGGCCGCCGAGCCGCGCTACCTCGCGATTCTGGAGGGGCACCTGCCGGCCGCGCATGCCCAGGAGATGATCCATGCCGCCATGACGGGTTGCTACCGCGACCATCCCTACGGCGCCTACCGACAGATGAAGGCCGCTTTCGCCGCCGACCCCGCCAAGGTGCGCCTGCCCACCGAGACCGACACCCACTTCGGGGGCGCTTGCGCTGCAGCGCGCGTGCTGGAGGGAGAGGGAGACGCCCCGAGCCTGTCTCCCGAGGAGCGCGCGGCGGTGGCCGAACAGGGCTACGAATGGCTGCGAGAGGGGCTCGAGCTTCGGCGCGCCGACCAGACGCCCACCGAACTGCGACGCCTTCTGGAGATCTGGAGCCACACGCCATCGCTGGCCGGTCTGCGCCAGCCTGACGCTCTCGCGCGCCTCCCCGCCGAGGTCCAGCCGAAGCTGCGCGCGCTCTGGGAGCAGGTGCGCGCCGTGCTCGCCCAGCCGCGCGCGGCCCGCTGAGCCTGCGGCGCACGGCGCGCGTAGAGCGGCACGGCGCTGCGCAGGCTGTTGAGCACGGGGGCTGCCTCGCCCTCGATGGGGATCCGCGTGTTCCCCTCAACCAGACGGGCCAAGACGGCGCGACAGCGGTCCTTGGCGGCATGACCATCCAGGACCCCCTCGTAACGCTCCACGCGGCGACAGTTCGACAGCGTGGACACGCCTCGGACCGCCGCGATTCCGCCGCTGGATGCCCCGCGCGCCGGCCCAAACCCGTGCACATAGGAGGCTGGCTCCGTACGCCCACGAGCTCGGCCGCCGCTACGCAGAGGCCGGCCTGGGCGCGCCGCTCTGGGTCGGCGGCCTCCCCAAGCCCCTCTCGATCGCGCTGACGGCGCTCTACGTCGTGCAGATGGGCGTGCTCTTCCGCCAGGTCGGTCGCTTCGGCTGGATCGACGCGCTGCTCTACCCCGTGCACGCAGTGTTCGTGACGGGCGTGCTCGCCGTGGGCCTCGTCCGCACCCACGTGCTGCGCCGCGTCGCCTGGCGCGGACGCTCCTACGGGGGATCCGGCACGCGGCCGCCGGAGGTGGGCTCGACAGGGGGCTGACGGGGGGCCTCGCCCGGCGCGCGGGCCGCCGCTTCGGCGGCCTCGACGAGCGCGCGGCGTTGGGCGCGCAAGTCCAGGCGCACGCGGCTCGAGCCGGCGAGCAGTACGAAGGCGCGCATGCGCTCGCGGGCGCCCACCCACAGATCGGTCAGCCACACGTGGATGGCCAGCAGCAGCGCGAGGGCGGGCAGGGTGAACAGTCCCAGGAGCGGCGCCACGAAGAGGCCCAGGAGCACCGCCCCCACGACCCCCACGAACAGGGTGCCCATCGCCCAGCCGCCGGTGCGGGCCAGGACGCGCACGTCTTCGTGGG
>JANOFW010000084.1:0-2422 GCA_031413835.1 Planctomycetia bacterium | reverse complement strand
TGGAAGAGGGCCAGCAGCCCAAACGCGCCCAGGACGATCCCACCCCCGGCAGTCCAATGCTCCGCCCCAGCCAGCAGGCCGTAGACGAACGTCCCCAGGCCGGTCGCAAGCGCAAGGACTAGCGCTACGGCATGCCATCCGTGGGCGACCGAGCCGAGGATGTGCCCGAGCGCGGGCAGGATGCGCGGACCCATGAGGCGCAAGAACTCTCCACGCCGCCCCCGAGGTCTCTCGCTGTGAGCCATGCGCCCACGCTCGCAAGGGCGCGATAGGGTGGCAAGCCCTAACTCGTGGCACGCCGGTCGAGGGCGGAGCTGCGCGGGGTCATAGTGAACCGCGACCCGCGCGCCTGGAGGGGCGCCTGACCGCCGACAGTCCCGAGCTCCGAGGACGGCTGTGGGGCGTGGGACGCCTACGCCTGGACGGCATGAGCGTGCTGTGTGCCCAACCTAGATGGCAGCGGTGTCCTTCATCGATCGTCGTGGGCCGGTGTCGCAGGCTTGGCTAGGGTGGATTGCACCGGGAGCACGGCGTCAGCCCCTTGGCGCGCGCAGCGGCCAGGGTCATGGGTGTCCCGCCCCCGCGCAGGTAGCTGCAGCCCGCCTTGTGGTACTTGGTGCCAGAAGGGGTGGCGTAGACGGTGACGGACTGCTCGTCGCCCCCTTGCGGCGGGTCGGCCTGCTTGGGCGGCGCAGGGACGGCTGGGACGGTGCCCGTCGCTGGCAGGGTGCGAAGGCGGGCCTCGATGGCATCCAGGCGCTTCTCGATCTTGGCGAGCCGGTCCTCCGCACTTGTACCGTCCTCAGCCTGCGCCGCCCATGTGAAGCAGGCGAGCAAGACCCCGACGCCGGCGAGGCCGGCGATACCTCGAAGCATGGTGCACCTCCGGCCAGAGCGTAGCCCGTTGGAGGCTCGAAAGCAGGCGCCGATGGTCGTTGAGTGCCCCAGATAGACCCCCGCCGCGTGTGCGATTCCGCCAAGCAGCGAGCGTGCAACGGGTTACGACGAAGGCGCGCGGGACTGTTAATCCGTAGGTCCCTGGTTCGAGCCCAGGCCGGGGAGCCATCCTCCGGAGGCCATTCTCAGGCCCCGGAGGGCCAACGGTGCCCGTCGCGCGGAGCGCCCGCGCGCCCTGGTTTTGTCCATCCGGTGTGCCCTGTTTGCCGTCGCTACGGCAAACGGGACGGCAAACGGAGTCGGGGACGAGTGCGATGCGCGCCACGGCCGCGGAGGCGTCCGACAGTTCGAGACGGGTGTAGACGTTCGCGGTCAGGGTCGGGGTCGCGTGCCGGAGTAGGCGTTGGGCCTGCGTCAGGGACACGCCCGACCGGGCAAGCAGCGTGGCGAACGTCGAACGGAGTGCGTGGAAGTCCACGACCCCGGTCTCGTTCTTCGCGGCGATGCCGGCCGCTGCAAGGTCGTCCGCAAGCGTCCTCACGCTCGGCACCCTGCGGAACACCGCTGCGGAGGGCGCCCCTCCAAGGGCTCGGACGCGCTCCAGGGCTGCGACGGCGCTCGGGTGGAGCGGAAGTCGCGCATCCCGCCCGTTCTTGGCGATGCTCGCCCGAACCCGGACGGTGGGAGCTTCCCCGTCGAGGGCGAGGTCGGACCACACAAGCCCTGCCAGTTCCTTCCGGCGCAACCCGGCAAGGGCCGCCAACGCGTAGGCAGCGGCACGGGAGGCACCGAGACGCTCCCAGCCAAGACGAGTCGCCTCCGTTACGTGCGGGGCTTCGCCGCCTCGCGCGAGCCGTTCCGCGGGGCGCCGGGCGGCAACAGTCAGGAGCCGCCCCAGCTCATCGAGCGAGAGCGCCCGTCGCTCGAACGTGTGGTCCTGCACCCGGCGCTCGGGGACCGCACGCACCGGATTCGAGGGCCAGCGCCGAGACCTCACGAGCCAGGAGAACAAGCCGGAGAGCGCGACGCGATAGCGGTTGACGGTCTGAGGGGCCGGGCGGCGCGGGGCCTGCCGACAGCGACCCACCGCGGTGTCAGCGACACGGACGAGGGCCGTCTCGATCCGTTCGGGCGTCAAGTCATCAAGTCGGTAGCAGCCCTCCAGCATGACCCGGAGTCGGTACTCGGTCTGCTCGACGTGCTGGACATCGCGACCACGGGCGCGCAGCGCCGTTCCGTAGTCTCTCACCAGGGCCAGCGGGTCGGCCCTCCGCGCCGCGTCGAAGGGGTCGCCGGCAGGCCCATTTGCTCGCCGTTCCTCCAGCAACCTCGCCCCCAGGAGCGCGGCGGCCCGACGATCCGTCGTCCTGGTCGAGAGCCGATGGCGGCGCCCGTGGACGCTGAAGTCGGCCCACCAGACGCGGGCTGCCTGCGCGGGTCCGAGCGCCCCCTCGGCATTGCGGCGGGTCTGGTTCTGGGCAAGGCCTTCGGCGTGTTCGGGGCGTCCTGGTTGTTGATCAAATTC
>JANOFW010000083.1:0-3844 GCA_031413835.1 Planctomycetia bacterium | reverse complement strand
CGCCGACGCGCGCGCCGCGGGCGCGCAAGCCTGCTGCGACACCCCCCACCAAGGTCAGGCCCGCGCCGGAACCGGCCGACCAGACCTCGCCCTTGGGCCCGCCCAGCGTGCCCTACGTGCGCGCCACGCCTCCCCCCACCGAGGAGGCGTCGGTCTCGCGCGCGCTCGAACCGCTCGGCGACATGGCGGCCATGCAGCGCTACCGCAACAAGCTCGAGGCGTCGGGCATCTTCGCCGGCGGCGCAACGACGAAGGAGCCGACGCCCGCTCCCCGATCGCCGGGAGCGCCCACCCAGGCGCAGGTGCAGGCCGCGGCGCAGGCCAAGCTTGCGGAGGCCAAGCTCGCAGAGGCCAAGCAGAAGCGCGCGAGCGAGGAACGCGTCAAGCCGCCCGCGGCGACCAAGACGCCCGAGCCCGAGAAGCCGCCCGCCACGAGCAAGGCTGAGAAGCCCAAGGCGGGCCGTCCGGCCCAGGCCGAGACGGGCAAGCTCTCCGAGACCGAGTCTCCTCCGCCGAGCGCGCCGCCGGCCGCGAAGAAGGCGCCGCCCTTGCCGTCTAAGGCGCAGCTCCCCGAGAAGAAGGCTGGCGCGCAGCCGCCCCGCGGCGCCTGGGTCGAAGCGCTCAAGGACGCCGCCTTCCTTCAGGCTGTCGAAGCCGCCGTGGAACGTGGCGCGGCCTCGCCCGTGCTGCTCACGCGCCGCTTGGGCGTGGGCTACGCGCGCGCCCAGGCGCTCGTCGAGCGCCTGGCCCTGACCGGCGTGGTGGGCGAGGTGGCGCCCAACGGCTCGCGCCCCGTGCTGATCCGCGCCGAGGACCTCGAGGCGGCGCGTCCCAAGCCGGCGTAGGCGGCGGCTGCTGACAGCCCGCGAACGGCGCGTATGTCGGGGTGCCGATGGGTCGTGGGGTCACTCCACTGCAGGCCCCCGGACGTTCGCTGCGGGACCGGGGCGTCGGACGGAGCGCGCCGCAAAGGGGGCGACCACGCCGCGTAGTCTGTCTACGTCAGGAGGAGCACCCGCAGCGCCGCGCCCGCTCCGGCGCCCCGTCCGTCGGCCGGGGGATCGGACGACCCCACCACCTGCCGGAGGGCAAAGGGGGCCCAAGGGCAAGCCGCCCGTACCCTCGACGGGAGATGCCGCGCAGCGCCGCCCCGACCCCGAAGCTCGCCCCCCTGGGCAAGATCGCGCTGCTCTCGCTGGGCTGCGCCAAGAACCTGGCCGACAGCGAGCGGCTGGTGGGCGACCTGGCCAGCGCGGGCTTCGCGTTGACCGAGTCCCTCGACGACGCCGACCTCGCGCTGGTGAACACCTGCGGCTTCATCGACCCTGCCAAGGAGGAGTCGATCGACGCGATCCTGAAGGTCGCGGCGCAGAAGGAGTTCGGCCGGCTGCGCGGCCTGATGGTGGCAGGCTGCCTGGTCGAACGCTACGCGACGCAGCTGGCCAAGGACATCCCCGAGGTCGATCGCTGGCTGCCGTTCAAGGACTACGGCCGGGTGATCGAAGCGGCCCGCGACCTGATGGGCCTGCCGCAGGTGCGCTCCCTGGCCCCCGAGCGCGTGCTGCTCACGCCCGCGGCCTACGCCTACCTGAAGATCAGCGAGGGCTGCGACCAGAAGTGCACCTTCTGCTCGATCCCCTCCTTCCGCGGCAGGCTCAAGAGCCGCACGCTCGAGGAGAACGTCGCCGACGCGCGCCTGGTGGCCGCGCGGGGCGTGGGCGAGATCAACCTGGTCTCGCAGGACACGACGGCCTACGGCCGCGACATCTACGGCCAGCCGCGCCTGGCCGAGCTGCTGCGCCAGCTCACCCGGATCGAGGGCCCGCGCTGGTGGCGCGTGCTCTACCTCTACCCGTCCACCCTGCGCGAGGACGTGCTCGACGAGATGGCCCAGAACGAGCGCGTCGTGAAGTACGTGGACATGCCCCTGCAGCACGTTAACGACCGCCTGCTGCACGTCATGAAGCGCGGCATCACGGGGCCGCGTCAACGCGCGCTGCTCGAGAACATCCGGCGCCGCATCCCGGGCGTGACGCTGCGCACGACGCTCATCTCGGGCTTCCCGGGCGAGACCGAGGCCGAGCACCAGGAGCTGGTCGCCTTCGTGCGCGAGGGCTGGTTCGACCGGCTGGGCGTGTTCACCTACTGCCGCGAGGAGGGCACGCCCTCGCACGACATGCCCGACCAGGTGCCCCCCGAGGTGGCGCTGGCGCGCAAGGCCGAGATCCTCGAGACCCAGCAGGCCGTGCACCTGGCGCGCAACGAGGCGCGCGTGGGCAGCGAGGTCGAGGTGCTCGTCGAAAAGCTCGACGGCGTGCGCGGCGTGATCCGCGGCCGCACGGCCCAGGATGCCCCCGAGGTGGACGGGTCGATCCTGGTCCACGGCGTGCGTCAGGCGCGGCCGGGCGCCTTCGTCCGCGCCCGCGTGACGGCGGCCGACGGCTACGACCTCGTGGCCGACGCGTTGGGCCCCGTCGGCGCCTAGGCCCAAAGGCCGGCCTGCCCTTCCCGCCGACCCTGCGCTAGGCTGGGGGCGAGGTTGTGCGAGAGGTGCGCGCGTCGCGATGGGCTGGGCCAACGTCATCACGGTCGGGCGCGGCCTCCTGACGATCGCCGTCTGGGTGCTCACCGCCTGCGCCGAGGGCGGCGCGGCGACCTGCTGGGGCTGGGCCTTCGCCCTGTTCGTGCTGGCCGCGGTGACCGACCTGCTCGACGGGGCGGTGGCCCGTCGGCTGGGCCAGGTGTCGGTCTTCGGGCGCATCGCCGACCCGCTCGTGGACAAGCTGCTCGTGCTGGGCACCATGACCGTGCTGGTGGCCATCCCGGAGGCGCGCGCGGTCCTGCCGGTGTGGGTGGTGCTGCTGGTGCTCGCACGCGAGCTGCTCGTGACCTCGCTGCGCGCGGCGGTCGAGTCCGAGGGCGCCAGCTTCCAGGCCGCCTTCTGGGGCAAGCTCAAGATGCTCTCGCAGTGCGTGGCCCTGGGCGCGGTGCTGCTCCACCAGGCGGGACTCGGCTGGGTGCGGGCCGGGCAGCCTTGGCTGGGCGGCCTGTCGCTGGCGCACGCCGCCGTGCTGCTGGCGGCCGCGCTCACCGCGCTCTCGCTGGTGGACTACCTGCGGCGAGCGCGGAGGCTGCTTGGGGGCGCCTGAACCGCTCGGCGCGGGCGCGCGCCTGTGGCTGGCAGGGCTGGGCACCGGCTGGCTCAGGCCCGCACCGGGCACCTGGGCCTCGGCGTCCGTCGTAGCCCTTGCCGCGGCGGCCGAGTGGCTTCTGGGCGCGGGCCTCGCCTGTGCCGCGGCCTTCCTGGTCGTCGGCTCCGGGGTCACGCTGGCCTGGGGAGGTCGGGCCGTGGATCCACGCGGCGGCGGCGATCCGGGCTGGGTGGTGAGCGACGAGTGGGCCGGACAGGGTCTGGCCCTGTTCGCGGCGGCCCCCGGGCTGGACCCGCGCCTGTGGCTGGCGGCCTTGGCGCTCTTCCGCCTCTTCGACATCGCCAAGCCGGGCCCCATCCGCCGGCTGGAACGGGTGCCCGGCGGGCGGGGTGTGCTGCTCGACGACCTGGGGGCCGGCCTGGCGGCGGGCCTGCTGGTCCTCGGGTTGCGGATGCTGCTGCCGGCCTGAACGTCGCGCCGTCGGGCTGGTGAGAGCGCGGGGGCACCCCTATACTCCCCCGCCTTCCACCGAGGGACCGACCATGGCCGCCGCTTCTCGAGGCGAACGCGAGCCCCGCAAGGGCGGCGGGGCGCCGACACCCACCCGCTCCGGCAGGCGCATGGAGGAGGAGGAGGTCTCCCGGCCGTCGCGCTCCTCCCGCCCGGCCGCCTCCGCGGGCGTAGGCCTGGGC
>JANOFW010000082.1:0-9654 GCA_031413835.1 Planctomycetia bacterium | reverse complement strand
CCCCCGGTGAGCCCGGGGGCCGGCGGGACCCGCTTGAGCTACAGCGTCTCGCACCTCAAGCCCTCCTGATGGGTGCGCTCGCCGGCCGGCGCGCGCTCGTCACCGGGGCCTCGCGCGGCTTGGGCGAGGCGATCGCCAAGCGGCTGGCCGCCGACGGCGCCGAGGTCGTGCTGGTCGCGCGCAGCGTCGGTGACCTCGAGCGCGTGGCCGCTGCGATCCGCGCCGCAGGCGGGCGGGCGCACACGTTGGCCGTGGACGTGACCGATCGCGAGGCGAGCCGGATGGGTGTCGAGCGGCTCGTGGCCGCGGGCGGGCCGATCGACGTGCTGGTCAACAACGCGGGCGGCAACGTGCGCAAGGCCGCCGAGGCCTTCACCCTCGAAGAGTGGGACCGGCTGCTCGCCCTGGCGCTGACGGCGCCGTTCCAGTGGTCGCGGCTGGTCTTCCCGGGCATGCGCGCGCGTGGGGGAGGCCGGATCATCAATGTCTCAAGCGTGGCGGGCCTGACCGCGCTGCCCACCGGGGCGCCCTACGCGGCGGCCAAGGCCGGCCTGATCCAGCTCACGCGCAACCTGGCGCGTGAGTGGGGCTGCCACGGCATCACGGTGAACGCCGTCGCGCCCTGGTACGTGCCCACGCCCCTGACCGAAGGGGTGCTGGGCAACAAGGCCTTCCGCGCGGCCGTGCTCGAGGCCACCCCGCTGGGCCGCCTGGGCACGCCCGAAGAGGTCGCGGCCGCGGTCGCCTTCCTGGTCGGGCCCGAGGCCGGCTGGCTCTCGGGCGTCTGCCTGCCGGGGGACGGCGGCTTCAGCGCGGCTTCCTTCTTCCCCAAGGGAACGGGGGCGGGAACCCCCGTTCCCTTGGATGCTTCGCCGCCTGTGGCGTAGCGTCGTCCTCGTGGCAGACGGAGGCCCAGCATGACGCGTGCACTGCTCGGCTGGTTGTGCCTGGCGGCGCTGGCGACGAGCGCCTTCGCCGGGCCCAAGGTGGATCCCAAGGCCGAGGGCAAAGCCAAGGAGAAGATCGCCGAGACGGCGCTTGCCGCAGCCGACGAGCTGCTCGCGATGGGCGCCCCGGTCGAGGCGCAGAAGGCCCTGGCCGAGGCCGAGGCCGCCGGCGGAGACAAGGCGCGCATCGACGCGGCCAAGGCCAAGGTCGATGCCACGGTGGCGCCGAGCGAGGCCGGCGCCGCACGCTGGGCGAAGCTGGCCGGCGAGCTCGCCAAGGCCTACGAGAAGCTCGCCGGTCAGGCCCACGAGCCGGCCGACGCGGCGCGCTTCGAGGGCTACCTCTTCAAGGCGGCCGAGCTCGAGCCCACGAAGGCGCGCTTCGCCAAGCTGCTTGCCGCCGTGAAGCAGGCCGCCGGCAACAAGGGCCAGGCCGAGGTGGCCGGGCGCCTGCTGGTGCGCCTGCGCGACCTCGACCAGGAGGGCGCCGCCGAGGGCCGCTACGACCCGCTCGAGCAGGAGCTCGCCGGCGGGGACGTCGCCATGATCAAGAGTGCCACGCACCCCATGGTGGGCTGGCTCTCGCTGCCCTCGGGCTGGACCAAGAAGGGCCCCTGGCAGGTGCTCGTCGCCGTGGATGGCGCCGGCAGCGGCTTCCTGGGGGCGGCGCGCAACTTCCGCGCGGCACGCGGCGCGCGCAAGGCGCTGGTGCTGGCGCCCTGCTCGCTCTCGAACACGAACGCGCTCGATGCCGCCAAGTACTCCTTCTACGATCCCGCCCTCTTGAAGCAGTGGGACGGCCGACGCGTCCAGTTCGACATCGCGGGCTTGACGGCCCTGCTCGAGGTGCTCCGGGAGCGCTTCGGCGCCGAGGAGCAGATCGCCATCACGGGCTTCTCCGGCGGCGGCAACCTCTGCTACAGCTTCACGCTGCGCCACCCCGAGCGCGTCTGGTGCGCCGCTCCTGCCTGCGCCAACTTCCAGCCCGGCCTCGCCGGTGACGCCAAGCCCGTCGAGGGCGGCGGCCCGTCCGTACACCTCATGACCGGCGCGAACGACGAGTTCCGCGATCAGGTCCACGGCCAGAAGCCCGGCATCGAAGGCCAGAGCGACTGGGCTGAGGAGGTCTTCACGAAGCTCAAGTTCACGCGCGTCAAGCGCACGCTGCTCCCCGGCGTGGGCCACTCCTCCTGCCCGAAGGAGGTCTGGGCCTTCTTCGACGAGGTGCTGGCCGCGCGTTGATCAGCCGGCGATGGTCAGGACGGGGAACCCCTCGCGGGCCGCGGCCTCCGAGAGGCGCCGGTCCAGGCACACGAAGGGCAGCGTCCTGGGCTTGTGTCCCGAGCCTTCCAGGGCCGCGGCCAGCTGCAGCGCATCCAGCGAGCGCAGCGGATGTACTGCAAGCAGCCGCAGCGCGCCCTCGCGGACGCCGGCCACCGGCAGCACTTCGGCCCAGGTCTCGCGCCAGGCGTTCAAGCGTGCCTGGGCGGTCGCCAACGCACCGCGATCGAGGGCGCCCTCGCGCTCCCGGCGCCGGAGCGCGGAGGCGCACTCGATCTCCGTGCCCCACCACACGACCACGTCCGGATCCTCCCGGAGCAGCCCGGCCAGCTTGGTCGAGGCACCCTCCAGGGCCAGCAGCGGCACGACCGCGGAGGCGTCCCAGAACCTCAACGGCCTTCCTCGCGCTCGTCGAGCAGGGCGGCCAGCAAGCCCTGGCGCGGTGTCAGGCGGGGGGCCGGAAGGCGCAGGAAGTCGAGCGAGGGCGGGCGTGTCCCGCGGCGCACGATGCCGTCCTTCTCGAGGCGCGCCATGCGATCCTGCGAGGTGCCCAGCTCCACGTCGAGCGGAGGGGAGAGCCGGGCCACCGGCTGACCGCGCGACAGGATCAGGATCACCTCACCCCGCGCCACGCGACGCAGCAGCCCGCTCAGGCCGGCCTTGGCTTCCGTGAGGGTCACCGTCTTCATCTGACCAGTATGGTCGAATCGGTAGGACCTGTCAAGGCTGCAGGCGGTGGCCGCGCGACAGGCGGCGCGGGTGCCTTGCCGCTACGACAGGCGGCGGTGGACGCCCCGTGTCTCGGGGGAGAGGCCGGCGTCCTCGCGCTCGGTGGCCATGCGCTCCTTGTAGGACTCGTAGTTGCCTTCCCAGAAGCGGTAGGAGCTGTCTTCCTGGAAGGCCAGGATGTGGGTGGCGATCTTGTCGAGGAAGAAGCGGTCGTGGGAGACCACGATGGCGCAGCCGGGGAAGTTCTCGAGCGCGTCCTCGAGCACCTGGATGGTGGTCACGTCGAGGTCGTTGGTGGGCTCGTCCACCAGCAGCAGGTTCCCGCCGCGACGCAGCATCTTGGCCATCTGCACGCGGTTGCGCTGGCCGCCGGAGAGTGTGCCGACGAGCTGCTGCTGGTCGGCGCTCTTGAAGTTGAACTTGGCCACGTAGGCGCGGCTGTTGATCTTCTGCGAGCCCACCACGAGCTCGTCCACGCCTTCGCTGATCTCGGCCCAGACGCTCTTGGCCGGGTCGAGCTCGGCGCGGTCCTGGTCGACGAAGCAGGTGCGCACCGTGGGCCCGAGCTCCACCGTGCCCTCGTCGGCCTTGACGCTGCCGGCGATGATCTTCAGGAGCGTGGTCTTGCCCGCGCCGTTGGGGCCGATCACGCCCAGCACCGCGCCGGGGGGCAGCTCGAAGGTGACGTTGTTGAGCACCTTGCGCTCGCCGAAGGTCTTGGACAGGCCCGCCACGCGGATCACCTTCTGGCCCAGCTTGTCGCCCGGGGGGATGACCAGCGTGATGGCGTCGTCCTGCTTCTCGCGCGCCAGGTGGGCTTCGTAGAGCTGCTCGAAGTTGCGCACGCGCGCCTTGTTCTTGGTCGTGCGCGCCTTGGGCGACTTGCGGATCCACTCGAGCTCGCGTTCGAGCAGCTTGGCCTGGGCGTAGGAGAGCTTCTCGTCGGAGTCCTTGCGGTCCTGCTTCTGCTGCAGGAACGAGGAGTAGTTGCCCAGGAAGGGCAGGCCGCGGCCGCGCTCCATCTCGAGCATCCACTGGGCCACGTTGTCGAGGAAGTAGCGGTCGTGGGTGACCGCGATCACCGTGCCCTCGTAGGCCGCGAGGTGGCGCTCGAGCCAGTCCACAGCGTCGGCGTCGAGGTGGTTGGTGGGCTCGTCGAGCAGCAGCACGTCGGGGTGCTCGAGCAGCACCTTGCAGATGGCCACGCGCCGGCGCTCGCCGCCCGAGAGGCGCGCGACGTCGGCATCCATGGGCGGCAGGCCCAGGGCGTGGCTCGCCTGGTCGAGCTGTCGGTCGAGCTCCCAGGCGTTCTTCTGCTCGATCTCGGTCTGCACCCGCTCGAGCTCGTCGAGCACCTTCTGCATCTCGCCCTGCTCGAGCGGCTCGGCCAGCTTCTCGTTGAGCTGCTCGTAGCGCGTGAGCAGGCCGCGCACGCCGCCCACGGCCGCCTCGAGGTTCTGCTTGACCGTGCCCGGCTTGAGGTGGGGCTCCTGGGGCACGTAGCCGATGCGCAGGCCGTCCACGGCGCGGCGCGTGCCTTCGAACTCCTTGTCCTGCCCGGACAGCACCTTGAGCAGGGAGGACTTGCCCGAGCCGTTGGCGCCGATCACGCCGATGCGCGCCCCGCGCAAGAACGACAGGTTGATGTTGTCGAGCACGACCTTCTTGCCGTAGGCCTTGGAGACGCGCTCGAGGGAGATGACGAAGTCGGAGCTCATGGCGCCCACGTTGTACGGTTGCCGCGCTCCGATGCTGAGCCTTCCCCTGGGTGCTGCCCCGGCGGATAGGATCCGTTCGCCGATGGTCGCCTCCACGCCGCCCCCCCCGCCCCCCGCTGCCTCCGCCTCCACGCCGCCGCGCCGGCGGCGCCGCAGCCTCCTCGCCTGGGTCCGCGATGTGGTCTGCGGCTTCGCCGCCTACACCGGCGCCCGCCTGATCTGGGGCCCGCCGGAGGGTGCCTTCAAGAACCTGCCGCGCGAGCTCCTGACCTTCGCGGTCCTCTGGCTGGTGCTCCAGCTGCTGCTGCGCGGCTGGGCGCTCTCGCGGGCGGGGAAGCGCTGAGGTGAGGCGAGATTCACGGAGGGCGCGGGGGGCCGGGGGGGCGCCGCGTCAGGGACGCACCACGGCCTTCTTCGGCGCCGGGCCGGCGGCGTGCTTCGTGAGCCAGGCCGGGAGCTCCTGCAGCGCGACCACGCCGGGCTCCAGCAGCGCGTCCCAGGGGCCGGGCCCCGCCAACGCCGCGAGCGCGGCTTCGAGGTGCCGCGGGGCGTAGTGGAAGGAGGCCGTGAGCGTCAGCTCCTCGTAGTGCAGGCGCGTGGCGTCCACGGAGAGCCGCGCGCCGTCGGGCACGCCGCCGAAGAAGTTGACGCGCGCGCCGCGTGCGGAGAGATCGAGCGCCCGCGACCAGGTCTCCGGCGTGCCTGCGGCCTCGATCACCAGGTCGAAGGGGGCCGTGGGGGCGAGCTCGTCCAGGATCGCGACCTCAGCGGCGCCGAAGGCGAGGCCGGCCTCTGCCGACGCGCGGCGTCGGCCCGCGAGCGTCACCTGCGCGCCGGAGCGCGACAGCACGTGGGTCCAGAGCAGGCCCAGGGGGCCGGTGCCGATCACCAGCGCACGCTCGTTCTCGCGGCCCGGCGTGCGCTCGTGGCCCTTGAGCACGCAGGCGAGGTTGTCGGCCAGCGCGGCTCGCTCGGCCGCGAGGCCCGCGGGCAGGCGGTGGAGGTTCGCGGCCACGATGCGCGCGGGCAGCAGCACGGCGTCGGCGAAGAGTCCCGACGACCAGACCGCGTGCGCGCAGAGCGCCTCGCGGCCCGCGAGGCAGGAGCGGCAGGCGCCGCAAGGCCCCGAGGGTCCGGGCAGCACGCGCTCGCCCACCTGCCAGCCCGTCACACCGGGACCGCACGTGGCGATGCGTCCCACACCCTCGTGGCCCAGGCGCAGCGGAGCCGGGCCCAGGCGTGCGTGGCCCCCGCGGCGCACGGTCTTCAAGACCGTGCCCCCCGTGAGGGCGGCCTCCATCTCGAGCAGCACCTCGCCCGG
This sequence comes from Planctomycetia bacterium, assembly GCA_031413835.1. Classification (GTDB taxonomy): domain Bacteria; phylum Planctomycetota; class PLA2; order PLA2; family JAEUHO01; genus CAXQZU01. The sequence continues at coordinate 3,658 of JANOFW010000082.1, read as the reverse complement.
CCCGGGCGCGGGGAGCGTCAGCTCCTCGAGCCGCACCTCGCCGGGGCCGCGGAGCACCACGGCACGTACGCGGCGCGCGGGCCCACCCTTGCCAGGCCCGACGCTGCCGCCCATGGCACGTACCTCAGCGCAGACCGGGGACGACCACGACCTTGAGCACGTCGTCCGTGGGGGTCGAGGCCAGCGCAAAGGCCCGCGGCGCCTCGGAGAGGGGCACGCGGTGCGTCACCAGCGAGCGCAGCTCGATCTCGCGCTCGAAGACGATCTCGGCGGCCTCGTCGGCCAGGTCCACCGAGGCGCTGTAGCTGCCCACGACGCGCTTCTCGTCGATGCACAGGTCGCCGACGTCCACGGCCACCTCGTCGCCCCGGTGGGTCTGCGCGAAGAGCAGGATGGCGGCGCCGGGTCGCGTGGCGCGGATGGCGTCGCGCACCGGGCCGGCGCCCACGGCGGCCACGATGGCGCGGTCGGCCCCGCGCCCCTCGGTGAGCTCCAGACAGGCCTGGTGCACGTCTTCCGCGCGCGGGTCCACCGTGCGCGCCGCACCCAGGCGCTGGGCGATGGCCCGGCGTCCCGGCAGCGGGTCGGCCGCGATCACGCGTGCTCCCTCGCGCAGGGCCAGCTGCAACAGGATCAGGCCCACGCTGCCCAAGCCGGCGACGAGCAGCACGTGCTCCTCGTCAAGGTCGAGCATGCGCACGCCCTTCAAGCAGGTGTTCACCGGTTCGACGAAGACGGCTTCCTCCCAGGACACGTCCTCGGGCACGCGCACGAGGCCGCCCCCCTCGACGATCCAGGGCAGCACGCGCACGTACTCGCTGAAGCCGCCCCCCGCCGGTGCGAAGCCGGCCGTCACGCCCGTCTGCTTGTAGCGCGGGCACTGCGCGTAGAGGCCGCGCTGCGAGTACCACGAGGTGCGGTCGGGGATGTGGTGATAGACGGCCACCCGGTCGCCGGCCGTCCACCCCCGGACCCCCGAGGCCGTCCTCACGATGGTGCCCGCCGTCTCGTGGCCGAAGACGCGCGGCGGGGCGACGTGGCCCTGCTGGACCTTCTTGAGGTCGGTGCCGCACACGCCGCAGGCGGCCACCTTCACCAGCACCTCGCCTGGCTCAAGGGCCGGTACGGGGATCGACTCCATGCGCACGTCGTCCTTGCCGCGGTAGACGGCGGCCGACATGGTCGCGGGCACGGTCAAGGGGGCGGGGGCGGTGGGCGTGGGTTGGGGCATGGCGGGCAGGGCAGGATACCCGACTCGCCCCGAGTAGACTCGCTCACCTTGGTCGGAGGTCATGCGCATGCGCGCCGTGGTGATTCGCGAGCATGGCGGGTTCGAGCGCTTGCTGCATGAGGACGTACCCGTGCCCGAGCCCGCTCCGGGCGAGGTGCGCGTGCGCCTCGCGGTGGCGGGCTTGAACCACCTCGACATCTGGGTGCGCCGCGGCGTTCCGGGGCACGAGTTCCCCCTGCCGCTCACGCCCGGCTGCGACGGTGCCGGCGTGATCGACGCGGTCGGGCCGGGCGTGCCTTCGCGGCGAGTGGGGGAGCGGGTCGTGCTGGCACCCGGATTCGCCAAGGGCACCGATGCGGAGGTGGCACGCGGGCACGATCAGCTCTCCACCACCTACGGGATCTTCGGCGAGACGACCGACGGCACCTGCGCCGAGGCCGTCGTGGTCCCGGAGCGCAACGCCCTGCTGCTCCCGGCCTCGATCGAGCTCACCACGGCGGCCGCCTTCCCGCTCGTCTACCTCACGGCCTGGACCATGCTCGTGCGGCGCGCGCGGCTGGAGGCGGGCGAGACGGTGCTGATCCACGCGGCCGGGAGCGGCGTCTCCACCGCCGCCATCCAGATCGCGCGTCTGCTGGGCGCGCGCCTGATCCTGACCACCACCTCGTCGCCGGGAAAGTCCGAGAAGGCCCGCCACATGGGCGCCGACCTCGTGCTGGACTACAGCAAGCCCGACTGGTCGCGCGAGGCCAAGAAGGCCGTCGGCGGCAAGGGACTGGACGTCGTGGTGGACCACATCGGGCAGGCCACCTTCGAGGGCTCGCTGCGCTGCCTGGCCAAGGGCGGCCGCTACGTCACCTGCGGGGCCACCAGCGGGCCCACGACCGAGATCCCGCTCAACCTCCTGTTCTTCAAGTCGCTCTCGCTCCTGGGCTCGACCATGGGCAGCCTGGGCGACGTCCACCGCCTGCTCGACCTCGTCGTGGCCGGACGGCTGCGGCCCGTGATCGACAGCGTCCTGCCGCTCGCTCAGGTCGCCGATGCGCACCGCCGCCTCGAGGCCCGCGACGTCTACGGCAAGCTGCTGCTCAAGATCTGAGGCGGGGCGGCCGAGCCGCTCGCCAGGAGGCACTCGTGAGCTACAAGACGATCGCCCTGATCGAGGCCGACGGCGTGGCGACGATCACCTTCGACCGCCCCGAGGTCAGGAACGCCTTGAGCCGCCAGATGGCGGACGACCTGCACATGGCGCTGGGGGTGCTCGAGGGGCGCGACGCTCTGCGTGCCCTGATCTTCACGGGGGCCGGGGGGGAGGCCTTCATGTCCGGCGCCGACATCGCCGAGCTGCGCGAGCGTCGGCGCGCCGACGCGCTCCAGGGGATCAACTCCACCCTCTTCGCGCGCATCGAACGCTTCCCCCGGCCCACCGTGGCCGCCATCGTCGGCCACTGCTTGGGCGGAGGCTGCGAGCTGGCCCTGGCCTGCGACTTCCGTGTGTCGGGAGCCTCCAGCCGCTTCGGCCAGCCCGAGGTGGGCCTGGGCATCATGGCCGCCGCCGGCGGCACGCGCCGTCTGCCGGCCCTCGTCGGCCTGGCCCAGGCGCGCCGGCTGCTCTTCTCCGGCGCGGTGATCGAGGCCTCCGAGGCCCTCGCCATCGGCCTCGTGGACCGGGTCGTGGCCGACGATCAGGCCCTGCGGGCTGCCCACGAGCTGCTCGCGCCCATCATCAAGCAGGGCGCCGAGGCCGTGAAGCGCACCAAGGCCACCCTCCTGGCCTGGCTCCACGGCACCCCCGAGGACGAGCTCCAGAAGCTCGACAACGCCACCCAGGCCGTGCTCTTCGAGCACCCCGACAAAGCCGCGCGCATGGACGCCTTCCTGGCCAAGCGCGCGGCGAAAGGGAAGTAGCGGGAAGCTGGAAGTCCGCGGTCGAGCCGGAATCCTGTGACCAGGGCGCGCCTGCCGGCGGAGTCCTCTGTGGAAGGGGCCCCCCCCGGAGCCCTTGGATGGCCGCGACCCCCGTCGTTCTCTCGATGCTGGCGTGCGATCACATCTGGCGTGATCCCGCCAGCGGCAAGTGGACCCTGCTCGGCGTCTTCGAGTGGCTGCACAGCGCGCGTGAGCCGCTCAAGGACGTGGCGCTCGAGGTCTATGTCCAGCTCAGCAACCTGCACGGGTCCTACGACTTCGAGCTCGCGGTCGTGCGAGCCGAGGACGAGAAGGAGCTGGCGCGCTACGCCCTGGGGGCGCGCATGCATGCCCACGACCCGCTGCGCCGGCTGCAGCTGGGCTTCTGCGTCACGCGCCTGAGCCTGCCCTCGTATGGCAAGTACGTGCTGCGGCTGCTGGGCGAGGGCAAGGGCCTGTGCGACCTGGTGCTCTGGGCCCTGCCCGAGGGGGAGCAGCCGTGAGCCGCCGGCGCGGCAC
>JANOFW010000081.1:0-5779 GCA_031413835.1 Planctomycetia bacterium | reverse complement strand
GTGAGCCCGCCCTCGATGGGGAAGACCTTGCCCGTCAGGGGCCCGTGCTCGACGACGAGGTGCGCCATGGCAGGAAGCATAGCGGACCGCTGGCGCGGCCCGCCATGCCCCCGCCTATAACGGGCCGCAGATGCGGCCCGGACCATGTACAGCGCCTCCTTCCAGGACCACTTCCTCCACCCCAGAGGCCAGGGCGACCTGCCCCAGGCCACCCACCGGGGCGAGGCCACCGATCCGGCCTGCGGCGACTGGATGGCGCTCGCGCTCACGGTCGCCGCCGGCCAGGTGGTCGAGGCCCGCTACCGCGTCCGCGGCTGCCCCGGCGCGATCGCCGTGGGCAGCGCCCTGATGACGCTGCTCCCCGGCCGTCCCGCGACGCCAGACGCCGTCGCCGACGCCGAACTCGAGGGGGCGCTGGGGGAGATTCCGCGCATGAAGCGCCACGCGCTGCGCCTGGCGCAGGCCGCGCTCGCGGCGGCGTTGGCAGGAAGCACCGGTTGACGTTGTCTCCCGACGAGGCCGGTGCGCCAAGGCGGGCAGCAAGCGACGGCGGCTTGGGTTGACGATGAGGTAGCGGACCGCCTGCCAGCGGCGCTCGTCCGCGCAGATCCTGGTAGGCTGGGACTCGCGGGGCGACCGAGAGGGCTGCTACATGGCCACTTGTGAGCGCGGTGGGAAGGGGCGAGAGCTCGAATGGACCTTGACGGGCGCCTTCGAGCGCGCCGTGCTGTCCGTGGCACGTCGGTCGGGTGTTTCGGCGGATGGTGCTGACGACGTTGTGCAAGAGGTTCGTCTCCGATTCTTCGATGGACGCGTGGCTGGTTGGGACGGGGCTGCTCCGCCCAGCGCCGACCTCGTGGCCTCGGTTGCGCGGAATGTGGCGCGGGAGATTCGGCGGGGCGAGCGGTCCAAGACGCGCGCCCGCTCGATCCCAGCCGGGGAGGCGCTCAGGCCCGCATCCTCCAGCGACCCAGACGCCGCTACGCTCCCCGGGCTTGAGCATCTTGAGGCCGTCTGGCCCAGCCTGCGTCAATCGCTGACACCTCGGCAAGTTGAGGCCGTGGAACTGCGAATGGCCGGCCTCGGTACCCGAAAGGCTGCCCTTCGGATGCGGGTCGCCCCCGCGACCTACGCTGGTCTGCTCACGCGCGCGATCCGTCGGGTGCGCGGCGAGGAGGGCGCGTCATCGCGAGCCCGCAGGGTCCGACCTTCTGACCTCTCCAGCGCCCTCGATCGCAACCCGAGGTGGGCACGGGCGTTGGAACTGCGGCTGGCCGGCCTCTCCCACGCGGACATCGGTGCGCGGATGCGACTCACCAGGGAGGCAGCGCGCAGCCTTGTGCGGCGAGCGCTGCAGGCTGTCCGAACCGGTTCCTAAGCGCTCCGAGCGCCGCCCCCCCCCCCTGACACTTCGCATTCTCTCTCAGAGCGATGGATGGCGTTCCTTGTGGTGACGGCGCGGATGTAGCCGCGGGGCCGCGGGGGGTGCTCCCTGGAACTACTGTCGAGCGGGGTGTGGCTTTCGCGGGAGTATTGCCCGCGTCGCCCCGTTCTTGAGGGAGGAACTGCATGCGTCCTCGCGTTGCGCTGGGAGGTGTCGCCGTGCTCGGCTTGGTGCTCTTCGTGGGAGGAATCGCCAGCGCGATGGCAGGCGGAGCCACGTGCTACGGCACGCATCAGGAGAAATGGGACCAGGCTACGGGGACGTGGAGTCGCGTTCCCAACTCCTTCCAGTGCTACCAGACCGCCGACTGCCCCACCATCAGCGGGGTTGCCGCATGGTGCGCCGTGAAGAACGCTCCGGAAGGCAACGGCTGGAAAGTTTGCGTCTGCAAGAACAACAGCGGCTTTGTCTGGGACACGATCTGGGTCGAGAACCCTCCTGGCAGCGGGCATGGGTCGGATCAGCCCTACTGTGACGAGCTGGGACACGGGATCGGCTCGGGCGGGTATGACCAAGAGAAGTGCTCCCTGGATTGTCCGCCGGGGAAGGAGTGCATCCGGGATCAGGATGGCGGATTCCTTCATCAGGAGTCGGGGGAGTGGCGTCGGTACGTGTACTGCAGGTGCCAGTAGAGCGCTGGGCCGGCGAGGACTGCTAACTCATGTTGGGCTTCCTCGGCTCCTTCTCCAAGCGGCGTCTTGCCTTCGCGCTTGGGTTCACGGGTGCAGCCCTTCTTGCGCTCTGGCTCGCCCTTGTAGCCGAGCACGAACGGCGCGCCCCAGAGCAAGTGGCTCCGCTCGAGGGGAGGCTGGCGCGGTCCGCGGCTGGCTCGCCTGAGTTGGTCGGCGGTGGTGGACATCGAGCGGGCCCATCTTTCGAGGCGGGCGCATCGGGTTCGGACCCGACTCCGCAGGCCCCTCGGCGGGTTCGGGTCCGCGTCACCTCCGAGGGCGAGCCGGTTCAAGCCGCGACAGTGCTCATTGCCCGTGACAATCCTGCAGCGACTTCGCTCGGCGTGGTTCTGGAGCAGGACTCCGTTGCACTCGGCACGTCCGACGAGCAGGGGCTTGCCACACTGGAGATTCCTCAGACCTTGCAATCTGGCGCAGCATCACTTGTCGTCGTCGCGGCCGCGCCCAACTTGCAGCGCGGGACTGCCCTGCTCGCTGGGCAGGTCGAAGATGTGACTGTCGAGTTGGCAGCGGGCCTGCTCGTGGAGGGATCTGTGGAGCCGGCCCCGGGGGGCTCCACGTCGGGTCTGGATCTCGAGCTCGTCCCCTGGGCAAGTGTCGGTCTGGACGACGTCCGGTCCACGGTCCACGCCAGCTTCCACCACCGAACTCGAGTGGAGGACAGCGGCCGATTCGCTTTCAGCGGATTGGCCCCAGGGCGATTCGCGCTTCGCTCTGTCACGCCTGGGACTCGGTTGCGCAGCCAGACTGGGCAGGTCGCGCGCTTCGGATTGCCCGTGCAAGCAGGTAGCCGGTCGGTGCGGGTGGGGCTGGAGCATCTCCGACTCGTGCGCCTTCGTGCGATGGATAGCGCCACGAGTCGCCCAATGACGTTTCCACACGGGACGAGCAATGTCCTGTTCAGGGTGAAGGGCGAGAGGCAGAGTTCCATCCAGCGCGAGACGTACTGGGTCTGGACTGGCACCAGCTGGAGAAGCGGCCCCGAAGATCCCGACGATCCGTCCGTGCTCGTGGGCTTGGTGGCGGCGACGGACGAGCGCGCGTTCGTCGATGGTGTCGATGCATTCCTCGAGCCTGAGGGCTACCTCTCGGTCGAGACCCGGTTGCGGGCGGTGCATCCATCCGCCCTGGCGACCGACGCGAGCGTTGACGAGGTTCGGTTCCGGCCCGAGGACCCCGACGAGCGGCCCATGTTGTGTGAGTTCGTGGTGCAGGAGCCTCCGTGCTTCCCAGGAACCCGGCGGGGCATGTCCAGGTATGCCTTGTTCACCTCTGAGGATGGCGTTCGCATCGCACGGCGTGGGGCCCGTCAGGGAGATGGCACATGGCAATTTCGGGGGTATCCCGAGGGCAAGGGGCTCGTCGTCGTCAGCGATGAAGGCCTGAATCGTGCCGCAGGCATCCACGTTGCACTTTCCCCGTCGCGCGTTGAGCGCCTCACGGCGGTCTACGGCGGCATGGCCACGTTCGCCGTTCAAGTCGTGGACGGGCGAGGCCGCGAGATTGCCGGCCTCTCGGTGGGACTGCATCCCGCCGGCAACGGGGGACGGGGCGAGGGCCTTGTGGACGAGATGAGCCGGCCCAGACTCAGTGACTCTGGGCGTGAAGTGTCACGTCTGTGCATGATGGTGCCTCCGGGAGCGTACCGCTTCTCGGCGCACGCTCCGGAGGTTGGAATGGGGGGGATCGAAGTCGAGTTGGGAGCGGAGTCGTTCACCTTGGTGCGAGTCGTCTTGGACCAACCCATGGGGCCAGGCCCACCCGGAGTTCGCTGAGACCATGCGGTCCGGAGCCTTCACCCGGAGCACATCGCTCCGAATTGCTGCGCGGATGATTCTCGCTGGCTTCTTGGCGTTCGCAGCTGGCGCAAAGTTGCATGCCGTGCTCCGAGGAGTGCTCCCCCTCGCGAGTGCCTCTAGCGGACCCTACCTTGTCGTCATGGTGGCGGAGGCCGCGCTGGCCCTGCTGCTCGTTCGACGCGATGCTGCGGAGTTTGCCCTCCCGTTGACGCTTGGGGCCTTCGTCGCGTCGGGCTTGATCGTGGGGCACCGCGTGCTGATTGGCGCGGCCTCGGCTCCCTGCCGGTGCCTGGGGAGCATTCAAGCCTCGACCGCAAGCTCGCTCATGATCCACGGCGCGATCCTGATGCTGGGAGCAGCCGTGATGGCAAGCACTCCCAGTCGGTCTGTAGGAGCGTAGCGGAACCCACGGGCCGGACTCAACGCTTGCGGGCGATGACCGTCGCCACGGCCGCGGGCTTGCTCTTGGGTGGGGGGGCCGGGGGGGCGGCGAGGGCGGCGGCGAGACGCGTGGAGAGGGCGGCGAGGAAGCCCTCGGTGGTGAGCCAGTGGCGGTCGGTGGTCTGGGCGCCGTGGACCAGGACGGCGAGGTCCTTGGTCATCTGGCCGCCTTCGACGGCCTCGACGCAGACGCGCTCGAGGGTCTCGGCGAAGCGCACGACGTCGGGCGTGGCGTCCAGGCGGCCGCGGTGGGCCAGGCCGCGGGTCCAGGCGAAGATCGAGGCGATGGGGTTGGTGCTGGTCTTCTTGCCCTTCTCGTGGAGCCGGAAGTGGCGCGTGACGGTGCCGTGGGCGGCCTCGGCCTCGACGGTCTGGCCGTCGGGGGTGACGAGCACGGAGGTCATCATGCCCAGCGAGCCGAAGCCCTGAGCCAGGGTGTCGCTCTGCACGTCGCCGTCGTAGTTCTTGCAGGCCCGGACGAAGCCGCCCTCGAGCTTCAGGGCCTGGGCGACCATGTCGTCGATCAGGCGGTGCTCGTAGGTGATGCCGGCGGCGGCGAAGCGGTTCTTGAACTCGGACTCGAAGACCTGCGCGAAGAGGTCCTTGAAGCGCCCGTCGTAGGCCTTGAGGATCGTGTTCTTGGTCGAGAGGTAGAGCGGCCAGCCCTTGGTGAGCGCGAAGCTCATGCAGGAGCGCGCGAAGCCCAGGATCGAGTCGTCGAGGTTGAACATGCCCAGGGCCACGCCCGGGCCCTTGAACTCGTGGATCAGGCGCTCGATGGAGCCGCTGCCCTCGGTGGGGCGGAAGGTGATCGTGAGCTTGCCCGCGCCGGGGACGACGAAGTCCTGCGCCAGGTACTGGTCGGCGTGGGCGTGACGGCCGATCACGATCGGCTTGGTCCAGCCGGGCACCAGGCGCGGCACGTTGCGGCAGACGATCGGCTCGCGGAAGACGGTGCCGCCGAGCCGGTTGCGGATCGTGCCGTTGGGGCTCCGCCACATGCGCTTCAAGCCGAACTCCTTCACGCGCGCTTCGTCGGGCGTGATCGTGGCGCACTTGACGCCCACGTGGTGCTTGGCGATGGCCTCGGCGGCCTCGAGCGTGACGCGGTCGTCGGTGGCGTCGCGGTTCTGGATCGAGAGGTCGAAGCGGATCAGCTGCACGTCGAGGTAGGGCAGGATCAACCGGTCGCGGATGAACTTCCACAAGACACGCGTCATCTCGTCGCCGTCGATCTCGACCACGGGGTTCTTCACCCGGAACTTGGCGCGCGCCCCCTTGGGACGTACCGCGACGGGGCGCTGCGGGGCCTTGTCCTTCTTCTTGGGCGTGCTCATGCGGCGGGATTGCACCACCCCCCCGGCCCCTCCGCCTATCTGAATCCGGGGGGCGGCGGAGCCGCC
>JANOFW010000080.1:0-5589 GCA_031413835.1 Planctomycetia bacterium | reverse complement strand
CCTGCTCGCGTCCCACGTTGCAGAACAGCGAGAGCTTGGCCTTGAGCTCCTCGGGCAGCGGCCGCTCGGTGCGGCAGATGAGGATGTCGGGCTGGATGCCGATCTCGCGCAGCTTCTGGACCGAGTGCTGGCTGGGCTTGCTCTTGAGCTCGCCGCTCGTGCGCAGGTAGGGCACGTAGGTCAGGTGCACCACCATGGCGTCTTGCCGGCCGACCTCGAGGATGTGCTGGCGGATGGCCTCGAGGAAGGGCAGGCCCTCGATGTCGCCGGCCGTGCCGCCCAGCTCGCAGATCAGCACGTCGGCGTTGCCGATGCCGCGCTTGATGGCGCCGCGGATCTCGTCGGTGACGTGCGGGATCACCTGCACGGTCTTGCCGAGGTAGTCGCCGCGGCGCTCCTTGGCGATCACCGACGAGTAGATCTTGCCCGTGGTGGTGTTGCTGTCGCGCGTGAGCACCGCGCCCTCGGTGAAGCGCTCGTAGTGCCCCAGATCGAGGTCGGTCTCGGCGCCGTCGTCCGTGACGTAGACCTCGCCGTGCTGGTAGGGCGACATGGTGCCCGGATCGACGTTCAGGTAGGGGTCGAGCTTCTGATGCTGGACCTTGTAGCCGTGCCCCTCGAGCAAGAGCCCGATCGAGGCGCTGGTCAGGCCCTTCCCCAGGCTCGAAACCACGCCGCCGGTCACGAAGATGTATTTGGGCACGTCCGCGCTCCGCTCCGCGTCCGTCCCGCCGCCACTCGCGTCGGGACACTCGATCCTACAGCCACCTGCCGCCGCGCCTATCTACGCGGGGGAGGGGACGCCGGGCGCAAAGAGCCGGGCGGGCGTCGCGCCGGCCTCGCGGCTAGAGTTCGCGGCCGCCAGGGACCAGGAGGCTCACGAGACGCTCGTAGTCCTCGCGGGTGTCGATGCCGAAGCCGGGGCGAGCCGAGGTCAGCACGCGGACCCGCCACCCGTTGTCGAGAGCGCGCAGCTGCTCGAGCCTCTCCGTGAGCTCCCGGGGGCTGGGGGGCAGGGCGGCGAAGGCGGCCAGGCGCTCGCGCCGGAAGGCGTAGACCCCCAGGTGGTGCAGCACCTCGAGACCGCGCCGCTCGGCCGAGGACGGCACGCTGCGGCGGAAGTCGGCCGCCAGACCGTCCGGGCCGCGCAGGGCCTTGACCACCTGCGGCGGCACCATGTCCTGCTCGCGGGCGAAGGGATGGGCCAGGGTGGCCAGGTCGGCGCCGTCGCCGGCCACGGCCTGGGCCAGGCGCTGCAGGTCGGCGGGCTCGATCAGCGGCTCGTCGCCCTGCAGGTTGACCACGATCGGCTCGGGCAGGTGGGCCGCGGCCTCGGCGCAGCGGTCCGTCCCCGAGGCGTGGTCGGCACGTGTGCGCAGCACCTCGCCGCCGTAGGAACGCACGGCGGCCTCCACCCGGGGGTCGTCGGTCAGGACCACCACGCGGGGGTTGCCCGGGGCGGCCAGGGCGCGCTCGTGCGTGTGCTGGACGAGGTACTTCCCCGTCTCGCGCAGCAGCATCTTCCCCGGCAAGCGGGTGCTGCCGTAGCGGGCCGGGATCAGGATGGCGTAGGGATGGTTCATGGGCGCGCCCGCGATGGTGCGCCGCCCGAGGACCCGCGAGGCGGAAAAACCCTCGGGGCCTCGGATCCCTACTTGCCCAGGCCCCAATCGTCGTCCACGGGCTTGGGGGGTGCCGCCTCGCCCAGGACCTCGGCGGCCTCCTCGGGCGTCAGGGTGCGGCTCTTGGCCGACCCGAGGCGCGCGCGCGGCTTGACGGGCTGGCCGCCGGTCGTCACCACGCTCAGCGCCGGCGTCTGGTTCCTCACCACGGCCACCGCCTGCTTGGCCTGGGAGTAGATGCGCGGGACGTCGCGCGTGGCGTCCTGGGTCCCCTGGCCCCTCAGGCTCAGAAGGGTGCGGCTCACGCCGTCCATCTCGATCGTGACGCGACCGCGCGCCTCGGAGTCGTCGAAGTGCGGCTGCACGCCGTCGGTGGGCCGGGCGACCTTGTAGAAGCCGGCCTCGCGCAGACCCCGGACGAGCAGCTGCAGGTCCGCAGCGCAGAGCACGGCCACCTGGCTGCCGTCCTTCTCGCGCGTCGAGGCGCGCCCCTTCTGCCGGCCGAAGGCCGCGGGGTGATCGTCGCTCACCAGCACGATCTTGGAATCGGCCACCACGCCCTGCTGCGGCCTCCGGCCCAGACGCGGGTTGGCCACGAGGTCACGCTCCACGGCCAGCGCCTCCCAGGTGACCCGGATGCCGTGGTCCGCCACCGCCCCGGGTGCCAGCGACGACAGCCGGCGGCGCTCCTCCGGCGTGAGCTCGCCCGCTCGCGAGGCGACGGGCCCGCGCGCGGCGCCGCGGGGATCGGCTGCAAGCGCGCTGGCTGTCGGCGCCTCGGCGGCGGCCCCGTCTGCTGCCGCGGCCTCATCCTCGTCGGCCAGCGCCTCGTCGCGCGCGCGCACGCGACGACCGCCGCCGAAGTTGAAGTCGCTGTCCGAGGAAGCCGGCAGCCGATCACGCAGGCGGCCGGGCGCGGGAACGCGTGCCAGGGGGGCCGGGGGGGCGGCGGGGGTCGCACCCTTCGCCGCGCCCTTGTCGGCGGAGCCGGAGGGCGTCCCGCCCGTCGCGCTGCAGGCGCACAGCACGCCGGCCTCAAGGGCCAGGGCCGCAAGCAGCGCGAGGGAGGGGCAGAGGCGAGGCATCGTCCAAGGCTCCAGCCCCCCACCGTGCCTGGAACGTGCGGGATGGTCAAGGGCCGCCGCGCGCCTTGACCCTCCCTCCCCGCCATCCTAGGCTGTTGTCATCCAAGGAGTTGTGACGATTCCATGACGCAACCCAAGCGCTCCCTCCTTGCCGGGCTGTGTCTGGCGATCGTGCTTCTACCGGCGCCGCCGCTGGGCGCCGAAGACGCCCCGGCCGCCACCCCCCGGGCCCCCGAGCTTCCGCCCCAGGTGGTAGCCCGCATCTACGGGCCGCAGGGCGAGGTCCTGGCCGAGCTGACCTTCGGGAATCTGGGGCCGGCGTTGGTCAACCACGTGCTGGCCGACCTCGAAGAGCTCAGCAGCGCCGCCATGACCATCTTGCGCGGGTTGATCGAAGAGATGCTCGTCACCCAGGAGGCGAGCTCCCTGGGCCTGTCGGTGGGCGACGAGGAGGTGAAGTCCTACGTGGGCAAGCTCGACACCGAGCTGCGCACGGCCTCCGGCGGCCAGAAGAACATCGGCCAGCTGCGCAAGGACAAGGGCATGACCTGGGAGGTCTTCCGCGACTCCATCCACACCCTGCTGCTCAAGGAGAAGGTCGCCAGCCACGCCAAGTGGCTCGGCAAGCTGCCCACGAACGATCGCCAGCGCCTGAGCCAGGTCTCGGTGGTGGTCACCGAGCTGCACAAGCGCGCGCAGCTCGTCTACCACGTGCCGGTCTCGCCGCAGCTGCTGCAGCAGGCGAAGCAGGCGGCCGTGGTGCCCGGCCCCGCCGAGGCGCTGGTGAGCGTGAACGGAGCCCCCCTGACCCGGGCCGCCTTCGGCAAGGCGCTCCTCGACTTCCTCTCCGAGGACATCCTCAAGGACGTGATCGACAAGGAGTGCGCCACCAAGCTGCTGCAGCTCGAGAGCGTGGCCCTCGACGATGCGTCCATGGAGCAGGAGCTGGCCCTGCGCGAGCGCAACTGGGCGGTGCAGCGCACGCTGATGAGCCAGACCGAGTGGCACAATGTGGGCTTCGCCGAGTTCTTGAAGGCCACGATCAAGAAGACGCCGACCGAGCTCAAGGCCGACCGCTACTACCGCTCCTACTACGGCTTGGTGCGTCGCGAGCGTGCCAAGATCACCGAGGCTCTCCTGCTCAAAGAGTGGGAGGTCAAGCAGAACACCCAGTACGGGCCGGCCATCCTGGTGGAGGCGCTGCAGGTGGGCTTCGAGCGCAAGAACGCGCTGCTCACCGGCGGCGTGGCCCGCGACCGCGCGCAGGCCCTGGCCGTGGCCCAGAGCGTGCTGACGCAGGTCGCGCGCGGACAGTCCTTCACCGAGGCGATCAAGGAAGCCGTGGCGCGCGGCGCCAACCCGCGCACGGGCATGCCCGATCCCACCCTGCGCAGCAGCGAACGGCGTCTCTACAACACGCAGGCCGACCAGATCCTGTTCCAGGAGGCCTCCAAGCTCAAGGACGGCGAGGTCAGCGCCGGTCCGATCGAGACGCTCTCCGAGGTGCACCTGCTGCGGCGCAAGGCGAGCGAACCCGGCCCCACCTACGCCACGGTGAAGGAGATCCTGCGCGAGATGCTCGCCGGCCAGGAAGCCCAGTACTTCATGCAGAAGCAGGCCAAGGACCCGACCCGAGTCCAGGTGCGCTGGCCCATCCGAGTGCCCTAGGCGCCCATGCCGGCCCCGCGGCGTCGCTTGGTGCTGGTCCTGGCGCTGCTGCTCGTGGGGGCCGCGGCGGCGGTGTTCGCCGCCACGCACCTGCCGCTCGGGACCTGGGCCGAGAACGTGCGCGCGACCCTTGCAGGCTGGGGGCCCTGGGGGCCGGTGTGCTTCGCCCTGGGCTACGCGGTGGCTGTCGTCTGCCTGGTGCCCGGCAGCCCTCTGTGCATGCTCGCCGGCGCGGCCTTCGGCCTGCCGGTGGCGCTGGCCGCCGTCTACGTCGGCGCGCTCCTGGGCTCGACCGCCGCGCTGCTGCTCGCCCGCGGCACGCTGCGCCCGCGTGTGGAAGGCTGGCTCGCCGGCCATCCACGACTGCTGGCTCTCGACCGGCTGATGGGCGAGCGCGGCGCAGCCGTCACGTTCCTGCTGCGCCTCACCCCGGCGCTACCGTTCACGCTGCTCAACTACGCACTGGGGCTCACGCGCCTCTCGGTGGGCGCCTCGCTCGCGGCGAGCCCGGCCATGCTGCCGGGCATCGCCCTCTACGCGAGCCTGGGGGCGGCCGCCGGCGCCGCCGTCGCGGGCGCGCCCGAGGGCTGGGGCCCGGTGGCGCTGCTGGCCGTCGGGATCCTCGCGGCGATCGTCGTGAGCGTGTGGCTGGCACGCGTCGCGCAGCGCGCGCTTCCGCCGGCGTCGTAGCAGCGCGAGGCGGTCGCGACGTTCAGTTCCCGGCCCGGCTCTTGGCGGCCAGCCAGCCCTCTTCGTAGAGGTAGACGGCGCCGTCGCCTACGGGGGCGCCTGCCAGGGCGGCACGTGCGGCGGCCACGTCGTCGCGGTCCATGGCGGCGCGGAAGGCCTTGCGGGCGGCCACGGCCTGCTCGAGCGCCGGGCCCTCGAGGCGCTGCGTGCCGGCAAACCAGCGAAACCAGGCCTCGGCCCAGGCCTCGCGGGTGAGCCCCGAGGCAGTGCCGGTGCGCAGCTGCTCGTCGAGGAACTCGTGGATGGCGACCTCCTGCTTGGCGGGCTGGTGGCCGATGGCCGCGAGGCCCTCCGGCAGGCCGACGTAGGAGCCGGCGGCCAGCTTCAAGCGGAGGTGCGCCTGGCGCAGGGCCTCGCGGGCGCGCGCGTCGGCCTCGTCGCGCAGCACGCCGATCCACAGGCTGCCCGCCGCCAGGCCGGGCACCTGGTCGGCCACCTGCACGGCCGTCGACCGCACCTCGAAG
>JANOFW010000079.1:0-4644 GCA_031413835.1 Planctomycetia bacterium | reverse complement strand
CTAAATGACCGGTCGTGATTCTGGGACATTACGGGCGGCACGCTGGGCCGGGGGCGCTCGGGCCACCGCGTCGTCCTGATGTAGGAAGACTACACGGCGTCCTCCGCGGCGGCCCTCCGCACCCCGTCCCGCGTGCCGGTCCGCGACGCTTGGTTTCCCGGCAGCATCAGGGCAGCCTCGAAGCGCCAGGCGGATGGACTCGCTCGGCGAGTCGCCGCTGTCCCAGAATCGCGAACGGTGATTTAGGGCGCGGCGCCGGTCAGCGCGTCGTGGGCGGCTTGGGATGTGGCGCCATCACGACGAGCAGCCGCAGGTCGTCGGGCCCCAGGGCCGTGACGCCGTGGTCCTCGCCGGCCGGGCACCAGGCGAGCTGGCCCGGCCCCACGTCGTGCTCCTCGGCGCCGCTGCGCACGCGGCCCCGGCCGGAGAGCACGTGGTAGAGCTTGTCCTCGCGCTCGTGGCGATGCGGCGCCTGCGACTGACCCGGCCGCAGCACCCAGACATCTGCGAACAGGCGCGCGCTCTCGAAGAGGTTCACCTTGGCGAGCTTCTCGGGGTTCGAGTCCTTGACGACGTTCGTGTCACGCACGCGGGGGGCGGTCATCGTGGGCTCCGGGCGAGTCGGAACGCAGGGTAGCGCGCCGCGCGAGCGCCCGCCCTAGACTGAGGGCGATGCCTGCGCCCACGTCAGCTCCGGTGGCGATCCTGCTGGCCGCGGGCGACAGCTCGCGGCTGCCGCCCGACAAGCTGCTCGTGGACGTGGGCGGGAGCACGCTGCTCGAACGCACGCTCAAGTCGCTGCGCTCCTCGCCGCGCGTCAGCGACGTGATCGTGGTGCTCCCGGCGGGCGGGAAGGCCAACTTCGGCTGGCTCAAGGGCGTGGACGTGCACCTGGTCGAGAATCCCGACACCTCGAAGGGCATGATCTCCAGCATCCGCGTCGGCCTCTCGTCGGCGTGGGCGAAGGAGCGGCCCTTCCTGCTGATGCCCGCCGACGTGCCCTTCGTGCCGCCCAGCGTGGTCACGCGCGTGATCGTGGACCTGCTCACGCGCGACGCCAAGATCGTGGTGCCGGCCTACCGGGGGCTGGGCGGTCACCCCAGCGCCTTCCAGGCGGCGCTCGCCGACGACTTCTTCCGCCACGGCGATCGTGACGGCGCGCGCGAGGTGCTCGCGCGCCACCGCGACACGACGCTGCGCCTCAACCTGCCCGAACCCGACATCTGCTTCGACATCGACACCCCCGACGACCTCAGGATCGCGCTCGACCCCCAGGCCCGCTGGGCCCGGGTCGAAGCGCAGGTTGAAGAGCGCCAGCGCCAGCGGCGGGGCTGAAGCTCGTTCGCGCCTTGTTTGCGCAGCTGCCCCGAGGCCCGTGTTGGCATCACGCCGGGTGGCTCGGCTGGCCGAAAGGGAAGGCACCTGCCGGGATGACCCCCGGACGCCGGGAGCGCCCCACGCCATGTCGTCCGTGCCCAGCCATGCCTCCGATGGCACACCCGCCACGCCGTCGGCGTTGGCGGCGCTGCGTCTGACCGAGCGCTGGGCGGATGCCGCGCGCGCCCAGTCGATCTACCCGGCGGGTCACCAGCGGGTCGCTGCCGCCCTCGAGGCCTGGCGTGAGGCCCTCGAGCTGGCGCGCGCCCAGGCCGGCAACGTGTCCCTCCAAGCGGTCTTCACCGGGCAGGGGCTGGTGGCGCAGGAGACGCTCTTCGACGTGCCGGAGGACAGCGGCCTGCTCTGGCTGCGCGAGCGCCTCGACCACGCGGCGCTGGCCGGCCTGGTCGTGCTGCCCGCCGCGGGCCCGGCCTCCCTCCAGGCCTTCGACCACCGGCTGCTGGAGCTGTTCGCGCGCCTCGAGCCGGTCTCGGACGTGGCCGAGGCCTGGGCCCGGGGCGACTGGCCGGGCTTGCGGCTGCTGGACCGTCGCTTCGAGGGCGTCTTCGACGGCGAGGCCC
This sequence comes from Planctomycetia bacterium, assembly GCA_031413835.1. Classification (GTDB taxonomy): domain Bacteria; phylum Planctomycetota; class PLA2; order PLA2; family JAEUHO01; genus CAXQZU01. The sequence goes on along the minus strand of JANOFW010000079.1, from coordinate 2,686 downwards.
TCGACGCGCGCGAGACGCAGCGCACCTGGGGGGGGCGCGGCGGTTCGAGCCCGGATCGCGAGGCCGACGAGCGGCTGGTGGAGGCCCTGATGGGCGATCGGGTCCTGGTGGCCCGCCTGCAGCGGCTCGGCGCGGCGCGCGGCTCGAGCGGCTCCCGGCAGTCGGGCGCCGGCGGGGAAGGCGAGGCCCGCAAGATCCTCGCGACCCTGACGCGCATGCTGCCGCCGCGCGCGACGCAGGACGAGGCGCACGCGCGGACGATCGTCGGTCACCTGGTGGACGCGCTCGAGGCGCGCCAGGGCGACTCCCTCTCCGGCCCTGCCCTGGCGGCGCTGCTCAAGGCGCCCGAGCTCGAACGCCGGGCGGCGTGGCTGTGCACGACGCTGCTGCGCGAGGACGTGGCCCCCGACAACGCGGCGCGCGTGCGCGCCGCGGCGCCCAAGGGTCCGCAGGGCCACGCGGGCGACGAGCACATCCACGAGGACATCGAGGAGTTCCTCTCCGAGCTGGCCGGTCTGCCGGCGTCGGGGACGGAGGCCGACGCGGGCTTCGAGTCGCCGGCGGAGGAGCTGGGCGTGCTGCTGCACCTGCTGCTGCAGCGCGAGCAGCCGGCGCCGATCCGAGGCCTGCTGCCCCGGCTCGGCGCCTTGCTCGAGGGCTGCGAGGCGGAGCGGCTGGGGGTGCTGCGCAGCGTGCTGTCGGCGGCGGCCCAGCGTGCCGACGCGGTGCTCGTCCCGCAGGGCCTGGCCCGGCTGCTCGACGCATTGCGCGGCCTGGGCCGGCTCGAGCTGCTGCGTGACTGCGGCTTCCTGACCGTCGAGCGCGTCATCGAGGGCTTCCCGGAGTCGTTCGGCGACTGGCTCGCGGGCCTCCACCCGCAGCGGACCGAGCACCAGCAGGCACTCCAGGAGGTGCTCACCACCTTGGGGCCGGAGCGGCTCGCGGCGCACGCGGGCGAGCTGGCGGGGGGCAGCGGTCTCGCGCCCGTGGACGTAGCCGCGCGCCTGCTCGCGCTGCGGCTGCCCGAGCTCGCCCCGCTGGCGCGCCTCTGGCTGCTGGGGGGGGGCATGGAGCAGCGGGCGGCGGTCACGAGCTGGCTGCGCTCGGTGCATCTCCCGGACCGCGAGGCGCAGGTGCTCGAGATGGTCGAGGACCCGAACACGCTTCCTGACGCGCTGCTCCTGGGGCTGATCGAGCGCGTCGAGGGGCGACCCCTCCCGCCCGCCGCCACGGAGCTCGGGGTCGAGGCCCTGGTGCAGTTCGTGCGCGGCTCCGCGGGGCGCCCGGACCGGCGCGCGCGCCGCCTCGAGGCCCTGCGGCAGCTGGGCCGCTACGACCATCCCGCAGCTCTGGCCATGCTGCGGGGCGTGGTGGGCAGCCGTCGCTGGATGGTGGTGCCCGTCGAGGACCGCGTGGCCCGTCAGGTCGCGGCCGACACGCTGCGCCGCCGAGGAGCCGCCTGATGTGCCTGATCCACGAGCCCCTGGCCCTCGTCGCCCCGAAGTTCGACGCGAGCACGCTCGTCGACGAGCTCGTCGTCGCGCTCTCCAACGCGCGCATCTACCGTCCCGAGCACCCGCGGGTGACGGGCGCCGCCGACGCGGTGGTGGCCGGCCTGAGGGCCTGGTTCGCCGCCGAGAACGTCGAGCGCTTCGAGATCGGCACCTCCGACGGGTTCTTGTTCCACGCCTGCCGCCCCCTGCTGGGCGCCAGCCTCTCGGCGGCGCGCCTGATCGAGCCGCTCACCTCGGTGGGCTCCGGCGGGCTGGCCTTCCTGCGTGACGTGGGCCCCGAGGACGTGCTCGCGCTGGTGGCGTTGCTCTCGCCGCGCAAGCTCGAGCCCCGCAGCGTGCCCGAGGCCAACGCCGCCCTCGACCAGCGCGGCGCCGCGCGCGTGCGCCTGCTGCCGCCCTACCGCAACGTCGGCCTGGGCAGCGCCGGCGCCACCGGCGGCGAGGGCTCGGGCGTCGAGGCCGCCCTGCTGCAGGTGCTCGAGGCCGCCCCGCGGGCGGTCTACCAGGGCACCGTCGAGCTGCTGCAGGACGCCACCATCGGCGCGGCGCGCGGCGAGGAGCTCGAGCTCGACGCGGCTCGCGGGATCGTGGAGCGGATCCAGAAGCGCATGGTCGAGGACGCCGCCTCCATCCTGGGTCTCTCGCGCTACGAGCGCTACGACGAGTTCACCTTCGGCCACTCCATCCGCGTGTGCCTGCTGGCGGTCCAGTTCGGCTCCTCGCTCACGAGGGACGAGCGCGTGCTCAACCGCCTCGGGCTGGCCGCGCTGATGCACGACATCGGCAAGTCGCGCATCCCCTTCGAGATGCTCCACGCCAAGCGCCGGCTGGACGCCGCCGAGCTCGCCGCGGTGGGCCGCCATGCGGAGCTGGGCGCGGAGATCCTGCTCGACATGCCCGACCCGGACATGCTCGCTGTGGCCGTGGCCTTCGGCCACCATCGCTCCAACGCCGGCGGCGGCTATCCGCGCACCGCCGACGAGGCCGAGCTCTCCCTGGCCACGCGCCTGATCCGGATCTGCGACGTCTACGCGCCGGTACTTTCGCGGCCACGCTGCCACGCGCGGCATGGAGTCAGACCGACCCGATCAAGCTCGCCACGCTGACGCCGCTGACCGGCTCCGGCGGCCCCTATGGTCCCGTGATGGCCAAGGCGGTGCAAAGCGTGGTCG
>JANOFW010000078.1:0-8487 GCA_031413835.1 Planctomycetia bacterium | reverse complement strand
GACCAGTCGATCCTGTGCGAGGGCTCGATCATCTCCGACAGCCGCATCGCGCACAGCCTGGTGGGCAACCGCGCGATCGTGCGCCAGGGCGCCGACATCGAGCGCTCGATCGTCATGGGGGCGCGCGAGTACGAGAGCGAGACCGGCGAGCGCCACGAGATTCCCCTGGGCATCGGCCGCGACTGCCGGCTCAAGAACGTGATCGTGGACCTCAACGCGCGCATCGGCGAGGGCTGCGTGCTGGTCAACGAGAAGGGCGTCCAGGAGCTGGATGGCAAGGACTGGTGCATCCGGGGGGGGATCATCGTCGTGCCGCGCGACGCGATCGTGCCCGCCGGCACGGTCGTCTAGCCCGTGCGCGTCGGCCTGATCGCGTCTGAGGCGGCGCCCTTCGCCAAGACCGGGGGCCTGGGGGACGTGTCGGCGGCGCTGGCGCGCTACCTCGCCAAGGCCGGCCACGACGCGCGTCTGGTGCTGCCGCTCTACGCGAGCATGAAGCGCGACGGACTCGCTTTGACCGAGGTGGGCTTCGCCCGCGACGTGGCCCTCCCGCTCGGCGGGCGGCGCTTCGCCTTCACTCTCTTCGCCGCGCGCCTGCCCAAGGGCGGGCCGCTGGTCTACTTCGTCCACTGCCCGGAGCTGTACGGTCGGCCGGGCATCTACGCGAACGACGGCGACGAGCACCTGCGCTTCGGCTTCCTCACCCTGGCGGCCCTCGAGTCGTTCCAGCGCATGGGCTTTGCTCCTGACATCGTCCACGTGCACGACTGGCATACGGCCTTGGCCCCGCTCTTCCTCAAGACCCGCTACGCCTGGGACCAGCGCCTCTTCGGCCGCACGCGCACCGTGCTGACGATCCACAACCTGGCCTACCAGGGCGGATTCCAGGCCGGGTCGCTGCGCGACCTCGACCTGGAATCCGATAGAGGACTGCTGCACGCCCCGCAGCTGGCCCGCGGAGTGTTCTCGTTCCTGGCCACGGGCTTGCTCCACGCCGACGCGATCACGGCGGTGAGCGAGACCAACGCCCGCGAAATCCAGACGCCGGAGCACGGTTTCGGGCTCGACGGCCTGGTGCGTGCGCGCGCGAACAGGCTCGTCGGGATCGTCAACGGCATCGACGCCGAGGAGTGGAACCCGGCCACCGATGCGCACCTCGCGGCCCGCTACTCGGCCGCCGACCTCGCGGGCAAGGCGCGCTGTCGGGAGGCGCTGCTGCGCGAGGCGGGCCTGGAGGCCGACGCCGAGACGCCGGTCCTGGGGGTCGTATCGCGTCTCTCCGCCCAGAAAGGCTTCGACCTCGCGCTCGAGGCCCTGCCGGCCTTCCTGGCGCGCGGGCAGGTGAAGCTCGTCGGCCTGGGCTCGGGCAGCCAGGTGATCGCCGACGGCTTCCGGGCTCTCCAGCGGCGCTTCCCGCGGCAGGTCGCCTTCGAGGTCGGATTCAGCGAGGCCAAGGCCCACCGCATCGAGGCCGGGGCGGATTTCTTCCTCATGCCGTCGCGCTTCGAGCCCTGCGGCTTGAACCAGATGTACAGCCAGCGCTACGGCACCCCGCCGGTCGTGCACCGGACGGGTGGCCTGGCCGACACGGTGACGCCCTGGAACCCCGTGACCTCCACGGGCACGGGCTTCGTCTTCGAGCACTTCACCGCCCTGGGCCTCACCTGGGCTCTCGGGCAGGCGCTGCTGTGCTTCTCGCGCCCCGCGTCCTACGCCCGGGTGCAGCAGAGCGGCATGGCTCGTGACTTCTCCTGGGAGCGGCAGATTCAGCGCTACGAGGCTCTGTACGCGCGGCTGCTGCGCCTGCCGGTCGTCTGATCGGAGGCGCAGGCCGTGCTCTTGCGTCACCTGGGTCCGTCGGCGGCGCGCGTGCGTCAGCGCCTGGGGGACGTGCTGTTCGTCTCCGTCGTGCTCGGCGCGCTCACCTTCGCGATCCAGGCGCCGCTGATGGGGGCGGCCCTGCGGCTGTTCCTGGCCCGCACAGGCCGGGCCTCGGTGGGCAACTTCGAGATCGTCGGTTTCCTGCTCTCCCTCTGGGGCGCGCTGGCCCTGTTGGTGATCGTGGGGCTGGCCCTGGCCGGCTTCTACCTCTCGCTGAGCGCGCTGCTCGAGGTGCTAGGCGAGCCGGCCCGCAGCGCCGGCCAGGCCTTGAAGGAGCTGCCGCGCCACGGCCAGCGCGTGCTGCGACTGGGGCTGCTGCAACTCGGGCTGGCGCTGCTGGCCGCCCTGCCCCTGGCCGCGTGCATGCTGCTGGCCGTGAGAGGGGCTTGGGCCGGCCGCGACATCAACGGCCTCTTGATCCTCAGGCCCCCCGAGTTCTGGCAGGGCGTCCTGTGGGCCGTGCTGCCGGCGCTGCTGCTGGTCTCGGTGCTGGTCTACCTGGGGCTGCGCTGGCTGCTGGCGCTGCCGCTCCTGGTGGCCGACCCTGCGCTCTCGCCCTTCGCCGCCCTCCGGGAGAGCGCCCGGCTCACGCGGGGGCGCCACGCGGCACACGTGGGAGCGCTGCTGCGCTGGGCGCTGCTGACGTTGGCGCCGCTGGCGCTCTTCGCCTGGCTGCTGCGCCTGGGGGTGGGCGTCGTGCTCACCCGGGGGGGCGGGGGAGCCCAGGCGGCCGTGGCGGCCACGGCCGTGCTGCTGGTGCTGGGGGGGCTGGCGATCGCGGCCTTCTCGTGGGTGGCCCTGGCCACGTTCGCGGCCTTGCTCGAGAGCCTACGGCGCCAGGCTTTCGGGCTGCCGCCAGCCGTGGGCGTCGCTGCCGCGGGCCAGGGGGCGGCGCGACGCCGCTGGCCGCTCGTGCTGGTGGTGCTGCTGGGCCTCGGCGCGCTGGGCTCCCTGGCGGGCCACCTGCTGCTCAAGGACCTCGCGCTCAAGGAGGGCGTCGAGATCACCGCCCACCGGGCCGGTGCGATCCGCGCGCCCGAGAACACGCTGGCCGCGCTGCGCCTGGCGATCGAGGACGGCGCTGAGTGGGCCGAGATCGACGTGCAGCGCACGCGGGACGACGCGCTCGTGGTGCTGCACGACACGGACCTGGCCCGCGTGGGAGGCGGAGGCAAGCGCGTGCGCGACGCGACGCTGGCCGAGGTCCGGGCCCTGGACGTGGGCACCTCGCTGGGCCGCAGGGAGTTCGCCGGAGAGCGCATCCCCACGCTCGAGGAGCTGATCCTGCTCGCGGGCGACCGCATCCGGCTCAACATCGAGCTCAAACCCGCGGGCCCCGACGACGTGGCGCCGCTCACCGACCTCGTGCTGGCCGCCGTCCGTGGCGCGGGCCTCATCGGCCGCTGCGTGTTCTGCTCACAGTCCTACGAGACCATGCGCCGCGCGCAGGAGGCCGAGCCGGGCCTCAAGGTCGGCTGGATCGCCGGGGCCTCGCTGGGCGACGTGACGCGCCTCAAGGTGGACTTCCTGATGCTCAACGCGGCCCACGTCACGCGGGCTCTGGTGGACCGGGCCCACGCGCAGGGGATCGCGGTCCACGCCTGGACCGTCAACGACCCGGATCTGGTGCTGCCGCTGGTGGACCGCGGCGTGGACAACCTGATCACGGACGATCCCGCGGGCATCCGGGCGCGACTCGAAGAGGTGCGCGGCCTCTCCACCGCCGAGCGCGTGCTGCTGCGCGCGCGACACGCCTTGGCGCGCTGACACCGACGGGTCGGCGTCAGGCCAGGTCGGCGAGGTACTTCGGCAGCCACTCGCGCCACGAGATCCAGTCGTGGTGCAGATCCTCGCCGTACTCGTCCACGCGGTTGGGAATGCCGCGCGAGCCCAGGATCTTGGCCAGGCGCCAGGATTGGGCCGGCTCCTCGGCGCGGCCCAGGCCGTGGCAGATCAGCACGAAGCGCTGGCGCAGCTGCTGGAGCTGCGGGCTCCCCTCGGGCAGCGCCGGGAGGAAGTGCATGGGGGAGGAGTAGTAGAAGTCGAGCCCCATGGGGCCGTCGAGCCACTTCGTCAGGTCGTAGGTGCCCGACATGCAGATGGCCTTGGTGAAGATGTCGGGATGACGGCACAGGGCCGCCACGGCCTCGAAGGCGCCGATGGAGGCGCCGGCCGTGATGACACCGACGTCCGGGCTCTCGCAGTCCTCGCGGATCCAGGGGACCAGCTCCGTGGAGATGAAGCGGTCGAAGCGGTCCTGCTCACGGGCGAACTCCGCGGGCGTGCGATCCCGCTCCGTGAGCGTCTTGCCCGCCACGCTGTCGCAGGAGTAGACCTTCACGCGTCCGGCCTCGATCAGCGGTCGGAGCACGACCATCATCTTGAAGCGCTCCATCTCCTCGGCGTCGCCACCGGCCGTGGGGAAGAGCAGCACGGGCGTGCCCCACCAGCCCCAACGCGCGCAGAGCACGTCCTTGCCGTGGTGGCGGCTCTTGATCGTCTTCGTGACCTTGGGGAGCTCGCGCTTCGTGGTCGTCACGGGGTCTCGTCCTCGGCAGCGGGGTGGGGGGGCGCGGGGGGCGGAACGGGGGAGAGAGGGAGTGGGCGGCTCAGGCGGGCTTGTTCTGCGCGCGCCAGCCCTGGATCAGGTTCCAGAAGTGCGCGGTGAACTCGTCGATCTCGTGCTCGGGGAAGAGCGCGGCCACCTTCTGGCGGATGGCGTCGTGCGCGTACTCGGTGCCGTAGACCTCCCACAGCACGCGGTCGAGGTCGCCGAGGTGCTTGCCGCAGAACTCCTGGAAGCGCTCGCTGTCCAGGCGCTTCCTGGCGATGGCGGCGTAGGCCTTGAGCTTCTCGGCGAAGGGCAGGTCGGGCCGGTCGGCCACGTCGAAGTAGGGCTGCCAGTCCATGGCGCTCTGCATCTTGCGGCCGGTGGCGGCGGCGAACAGCGACCACTTCAGGTTGGCCCCCACGAGCCAGGGGTGGTGCACGTGGAGCGAGGTCACCTGCGAGTCGGGGCAGGCGTTGGCGAAGTCGATCGGATGGAAGACGCCGTCTTTGCGCAGGGCCTCGCAGGAGTTGAAGTCCCAGCCGAAGAAGGTGTTGATCGTGAGCGTCATGTCCTCGAGGGTGCGCAGCTCCTCGGCCGTGAGGACCGGCGCCTCGGCGACGTAGCGCAGGTGCAGCGGCGCCCCGGGGTCGTACTGCATGGCGTGGGTCTGCGGGCCCACACCCAGCACGCGCACGAAGATGTCGAAGGGCAGCACCGCCTTCTGCAGGTGCATCACGCGCTTGCCGGAGGACTCGTAGGCGGCGAAGAGCTGCTGCTCGTTGTCGATGCGCGACACGCCCACCCAGGCGCCCCCGTCGTAGGGCTTCATGAACATCGGGTAGCCGATCTGCTTGGCGATGGCGCCGAGGTCGAAGAGCTTGGCGTAGCGGTTGAGCGTGGTCTTCAGGTCCGCCGTCCACTCGTACTCCTTCGGCGGGATCATCCAGGTCTCGGGCACGGGCAGGCCCAGCCGCAGCATCGCGGCGTAGGTCGTGTGCTTCTCCATGGACTGGATGGCCCAGGGGTTGTTGAGCACGTAGGTCCCGTCCTTGACGGCGGCCTTCTTGATCCACTCGCGGCTCGGGTGGTACCAGTGCGTCAGCCGGTCGAGCACCACGTCGTAGCGCTTGGGCTTGGAGAGGCTGAAGGGCTCGATCGTGATGCGCTCGACCTCGAAGCGCACTCGGTCCTTCTTGACCGGCAGCTCGAGGTCGAGCCGGCGTACGACCTCCTCGTAGACCAGCGGCCAGCAGATGTCGGCGCCCAGCGAGAGCCCGATGCGCTTGGTGACGTCGGCCACGGCAGCCCTCCGGTCACGCCCCGGGAGGGGGCGTGGGGGCGCTATTCATACACCAAGCCGATCGGTCCAGGGAACAGCCAGGTCAGTGCCTCGCGCAGCCGGTCCCGCCAGCCCTCCCAGTTGTGGCCGTCGCGCGCCTCGGCGAAGCGCACCTCCATGTCGGCCTCGGCCAGCCGCGGGACCAGGGAGCGGTTGTGGTAGATGAGCGACTCGTAGATCCCGCAGGAGAGGTAGACCTTCTCGGCCAGGCGCGTAGGGTTCGCGCGCCAGGCGTTGATGAAGTCGAGCACGGGCGCCATGCGCGGGTGGTCGGCGGCTTCGCCGTGGTCGCTGAAGGCGAACGATCCCGACTGCAGCAGCAGGCGACCGAAGAGCGTGGGGTGGGCGGCCGCGGCGTACATCGCGGCCACGGCGCCCATGCTGGCGCCCATCAGGCAGCGGTCGGCCGGACGGCCGCGCAGCGGCAGGCGCGCCTCCAGCCAGGGCAGCAGCTCTTCGCCCACCCAGGCCGCGTGCCTCGGATTGGCGGCGTAGTCGAGCATGCGGTCGGGCGACTGCGTGAACGCCACCATCAGCGGCGGAAGCTCGCTGCGGTAGATCAGGTTGTCGAGCACGGTCTTGAGGCCGGCGAAGCGCAGGTAGTCCTCGCCGTCGAAGACCACCAGCAGCCGGTAGCGGCGCGTGGGCCTCAAGCGCGCCGGCTTGTAGAGCAGCACCCGCTGGGGCGTCTCGCGCAGGCCCGAGGGCACCTCGACCGCCTCGAGCGTGCCCGGCGGCGCCTCCGGATCGGGGAAGGTCCACTCCGGGGTCTCGTAGCCCGCGGTGGCGCAGACCGAGTTGCTGCCGAAGGGGTCGTGGGCGATGCGCGGGTTGAGCGGGTCGCGCAGCAGGCTGCGCCGGCCCTCGCGCTGCACCTCGATCTTGTACTCGAAGCGCGAGCCCTTCGGGACCTCGAAGGCGTACCACCACAGGTCGGTGCCCTCCAGGCGCGTGAAGCGCTGCGCGGAGGGCAGGCCGAAGACGAAGTGCCGCAGACGCACCGAGTCCGCCTCGCCGCGCCAGAAGAACGTGACGGTGGCGCCGTCGACGATCGGCGAGCCGTTGACGGCGAGGAACGCGTCGATGGCGGCTTCGGTCGGAGTCTCCTGGCCCTCGAGCAGCTGCAGCAAGGCGAGGTTCACGCGGCCTCCACGACGAGGCCGTCGGCGGTGAGCCGGCGCGGGGTGCCCAGCACCCGGGACCAGCTGCGCCCGTTCCACGACACGGCGGCGCCCTCCTCCAGCAGCGTGGGAGCGCTGGGGGCGAAGCGGCGCGCGAAGAGCGCCACCCGCTCGCGCTCCTCGAGGCGCAGGCGCGCGGCCCCGTGGGGCAGCGGCGTGAGGCCCTTGAACAGGCCCAGGCCAGCGTCGAGCACCTCGGGGTGGCCCGGGCCCTGGGGGGGCGTGTCGTGGAACAGCACCACGCGCTCGGAGAGCGCCATCGAGCCTGCCGACCAGGCGAAGACCGGGCGCTTGGCCAGCAGGGGCCCCAGGCCGAAGAGGCGCAGCCGGTTCAAGAGGATGGCCACGTTGCCGCCGGCCACGAGCACCGCCTCGGCGCCCAGCAGCTCCTCGTGGACCTGCTCGATGTGCGGCGCCAGGGACGGGCGTTCGGCCGGCCGCAGGGCGGCCTCGAAGTCGCGCACGATGTCGGTCACGCAGGCGACCTGATGCGCGTCCAGGTCGCGCAGGGCCTCCACGGCCGAGGCGCGCTCGGCCTCGATCAGGTCGAGACGTCCCGCGCGGCGCCCCAGGTCGTACCAGGTGGCGGCGAGGTGGGCCAGGCGCAGGCGGTAGAGCTCGGCCTGCTCGCGCAGGCGGGTGCGCCTCTCGCGGTAGGCGAGGAACAGCTCGCGATCGGCCGCCAGGGCCTCGTCGAGCCGCCCGTAGAGACGCAGGTTGGTGACGCGTTGGCCCAGATGGGTCTCGAGCTCGCCGACCTCGTCTTCGCGCTCTTCCCAGCCGGCGGTGACCACCGCGTAGGGGCCCTCGGCCCCCAGCTGGGCCAGGACTGCCGAGAGGTTGGGCCGCAGGCGTTGGGGGCTGAGCAGGACGACCGGGGAAGGCACACGCGGGATGGTACCCAAGCGGCACCCCGCGATTGCAGCGCTGCGGACCCGGGGCGCTTCATCAGATTCTCGTCTCGGGACGGCACCCACCCTGGGGCCGGATTGACCCCAAGGCGGCGTCGGGCGACCCTGAGGCCCCGCGGGGCCCGGGCGGGCTCGGGGGGCCGCCTCCCCGGCGTCCCGTCCGGCCCCTGCCGCCCCCTCGAGACGGTGGAGGTCCGCATGCACGTCCTGTTCGTCGAGCCGCGCTTTCCCGCCAACCAGCGGCGCTTCGTGCGCGGCCTGCGCGAGGCCGGGGCGCGCGTGACCGGCATCGGGGAGGCCCCCGTGGCGGCCCTGGGCCCGGAGCTCTCCGGCTGGCTCCACGGCTACGAGCAGGTCTCCTCGGTGGTCAACGAGCAGGCCCTCCATGACGCCGTGCGCCGGGTGCAGCAGCGCGAGTGGGTGGACCGGCTCGAGGCCACCGTGGAAGCGCACATCCTCGCCGCGGCGCGCGTGCGCGAAGCTTGCTCCATCCCCGGGATTTCGGTGCGGACGTCTTTCCTCTGCCGCGACAAGCCGGCGATGAAGGAGGCGCTGCGCGAGGCCGGCGTGCCCTGCGCGCGCTCGAGCGCGGTCAATTCCGCCGACGAGCTGCGCAGCTTCGCC
>JANOFW010000077.1:0-4556 GCA_031413835.1 Planctomycetia bacterium | reverse complement strand
GCGGGAGGCGCGTCCGCTGGCGGCACGCCGGGCAGTGGGACCCCAGGCGGGAGCGCGCTGGGCGGGGGCTCGGCCGGCGCGGGCTCGACAGGAGCGGGCTCGGCGGGCGCGGGCTCCGTCCGCGGCGGCTCGGCCGGCTTGGGTGCCTCGGGGGTCGGGGGCGAGGCGGGAGCAGGGACGGGTTCGTCGCCCGGAGCACCCTTCGGCCCGGCGGGCTCGACGGGCTCCGGAGCGGGTGCCGGAGCGGGAGCGGGTTCGACCGGGGCGGGCGGCTTGACGTCGTCGCCCTCCTTCACGGGAGTCTCGGGGGCCGCGGGGGCAGGCTCCGGCGGCACCACCGGCTCCGGCGGGGCCAGCGGTCCCGGCGGCAGGGGCATCTCGGGCGCGGGCGGCGGCGCCTCGCCCGGGATCGGCTTGCCCTTCCAGAACGACTCGGCCGGCCCCTCGACGAGCAGCGCCAGCGGCACCTTCTCCCGCTGCAGGCCCTTGGCGATCTCGCCGCGGCGCAGCGCGTCCATGTCGCTCGTGCGCACGCCCGTCTCGCCGGTGGAGGCGAGCACGGTCACCTTGCGACCGGCCGCGGCGTTGCGCGCCGCGTCGAAGGAGAGCGGCGCCGGCCAGTAGATGGCGAAGCTCGGCATGCCGTTGAGCGCGGGATGCGTGCTGTCGAGGTTCTCGGCCAGGACCGGGAACCAGTAGCCCGAGCTGGCCACGTCGATGCGCCCGTTGACCCACTTGGGGTAGACGAGCTTGTGGTCGGGGTCGTCGTCGGCGGCGATCCCAGAGCCCACGCTCACGCCCAGGTGCTCGAGCCAGCCCTCCAGGCCCGAGGTCTGCGCCTCGCCGTAGGGCTGCTGCAGGTAGGAGACGAAGTCCACCGGGTCGAGGCACACGATGGCGCGCCCGCCGCGCAGCAGGAACTGCTCGAAGTGGTAGGCCTGGGTGTCGTTGATGCCGCGCGGCGCGAGCAGCAGCAGGGTCTCGACGTTGTCGGCCAGCGGCTGGTCGAGGCTGTGCCACCACTGGACGACGTCGCCGAACTCAGCCTTGAACTGGGCCTTGAGCTGCTCGAAGCGGCCGCGGCCGCCGCCGCCCTGCATGCCCATCGCGCCGCCGCCCGGGTCGCTGCCGTCCACCAGCGCGATCACCTTCTCGGAGCGCCGCGAGGCGCTCACGAGCGTGGAGGCGACCAGGTACTCGAACTTGCGCTCGCGGCTCGGGTCCACCAAGGCCTCGAGGCGCGCAGGCTTGCTCGAGCCCGACTCGATCACCAGGGCGCTGTAGCCGGTGGCGGTGACGAGTTTGTCGCCCACGCGCTGGCGGAAGACGAACTCCTGCACGCCCGCGGCGCGGGCCTCTTCCTTGCCCTCGTCCTCGGTCACGTCCACCCAGCGCACGGAGAGGCGGCCGTCGGAGGCCTCGGCCATCTCCTCGAGCAGGGCCGCGTACTTGCGCCGCGTGGGCTCGGAGCTGGCCTCGAGGCCGCCCCAGAAGACGCGCAGCACGGCCGGATCCTTGAGGCCCGCCAGGATGCGACGCGTGCCGTCGCTCAAGGTGTAGAGGCCCTCGTCGGTCAGGTCGATGCGCGTCACGACGCGCGCCGCCACCCAGTTCACGAGGACGAGCGTCACGCCGAGCAACCCGGCGGCGAGGAGGGACAGGACCCGGACCTGCTGGCTGCGAGCCGACATCTCAGGCATACCTCCGGTTGTCCACCGTCTCGGCGTTGAGGTAGAGGAAGAACGCCGTGAACGAGGCGAAGTAGAGCAGGTCGCGGAACTCGAGCACGCCGCGGCCCAGGGAGTCGTAGCGCGCGTCGAGCGCCACGGCCTGGATGAACGCGCCGAGCGCGCCGCCGGAGTCGCGCGCGATGTAGGTCAGGAAGGCGCACAGCACCAGGCCCACGAAGAGCGTGACCAGGAAGGCCACGATCTGGTGGCGCGTCAAGGACGAGATCCACAGGCCCAGCGAGAGCAGCGCCGCGCCCAGGAAGAGCGCGCCCAGGTAGCCGCCCCACACCGGGCCCCAGTCGAGGTCGCCCAGGGCGTTGACGGTCAGCACGATGGGCAGGGTGGCGAGCAGACACGCCGCCAGCAGCGTCCAGGTGGAGAGGAACTTGCCCAGCACGAGCGCGCCGGCCGAGACCGGCAGCGTGCAGAGGGTCTCGATCGTGCCGCCGCGGATCTCCTCGCTCCACTGGCGCATGGTGAGCGCGGGCACGAGGATGGCGAAGGCGATCGGGATGCAGTCGAAGAGCGTGGCCACCGAGGCCGTCGAGAGCAGCCAGAACGACGGCAGCAGCTGGGCCAGGCCCCAGAAGAAGACGTAGCTCAGGGCCAGCGTGAAGATCACCACCAGGATGTAGGGGATGGGGCTCACCAGCGTCCCGCGCAGCTCCTTGCGGTACACGCTCAGCATCTGGGAGAGCCGGCAGCCGCCGGCCGCGTCCGGAGCGGCGCTCGTAGGGCTCGACGGGGAGGTGGCTCGCGACACGGGTGTTCCTAGCGACATAGGTTTCCTAGCACCATGGGAGCTCCTAGGACGCCGTCGGCGGCGGGGGCGCGGCGGTCTCGGTCAGGGTGGCAAAGACGTCTTCGAGGCGGGTCGCCTCGGCTTCCAGGCGCGAGAGCGGCAGGCGCGCGCCGTGGCAGGCCGCGGCCAGCTGTTCCAGGCGCTCCGGCAGCGCGTCGCCGTCGAAGGCCAGGCGCAGCGCCGTCAGCCCCGCCAGCGGTGCGCCCGAGACCGCCTCGACGCGCGTCACGAAGGGCAGACCTTGGAAGGCGCGCTGGGCCTGCTCGAGCGAGCCGCGCACGGTCAGGCAGGCGCCGGCCTCGCGCCGACCCATGGCGAGCACCTCGTCGATCGTGCCGTCGGCCACGAGCCGACCCTTGGCGATGATCAGCGCGCGCTGGCAGACGGCCTCGACCTCCGAGAGGATGTGCGTGGAGAGCACGACGGTGCGTTCCTGGCCCAGCCGCCGGATCAGGTCGCGCATGTCCTCCTGCTGGTTGGGGTCCAGTCCCGAGGTGGGCTCGTCGAGGATCAGGACCGGGGGGCGATGCAGCAGCGCTTGCGCCAGGCCCACGCGCTGGCGGTAGCCCTTCGAGAAGGTTCCGATCGTGCGGTGCTCGAGCCCCGCGAGGCCCACCTGCTCCACGGCTTCGTCGATCGCCCGGCGGCGCGCCTCGCCTCGCAAGCCGTGCATGTCGGCCGCGAAGCGCAGCACCTCGCGCACGCGCAAGTCCGTATAGAGCGGGTTGCCCTCGGGCAGGTAGCCGATCCGGCGCTGGCAGGCCATCGGGTCGTCCTGCACGTCGATGCCGTCGATGTAGGCCGAGCCGCCGGAGGGCGCGACGAAGCCCGTGAGGATGCGCATCGCCGTGGTCTTGCCGGCGCCGTTGGGCCCGAGCAGCCCCACCACCTGGCCCTGGGGCACGTCGAAGCTCACGCCGTCCAAGGCCCGGACGTCCACGTAGCTCTTCTCGAGATTTTCGACGCGGATCATGCGGACGTGCCTCCCACCGGCCCAGGGGGCGGGGTGAACCCCTGATGTCATGCCCTCCCGCGGGGGCTGGTCAAGGGCAAAGGGGGGTGGGCTCACGATTCGGACGGATCCAACAGGTGAGCCTCCTCGCGCGTAGGTTCAGGTTTCGAGAGCCCCTGTGCAGGAGGACGACGCCATGGACCGCTGGATCGCAGCACTGCTGGCAGGCCTGGTGGGCGGCGTCGGCGGCACCCTGGCGGTCCGCGAGCTCTTCCCGCCGCCCGCCGCCTCGGAGTTGGGGGCTCAGGGCTCCGCCGGCATGGACGCCCGGCTCGAGCGCATCGAGGCCTCGCTCGCGGCCCTGGCGGCGCGCGGCCCGATGCTCGAGGGCTCCGCGGGTCCGGCCGGCGGCCGAGCCGACGCAGGGGGGCCGGGGGGCATGGGCGCGGTCGCCTTGACCGGCCCCGCGGGCGAGGCCTTCAAAAAGGCGCTGCGCGAGGAGCTGGGAGCGGCGCTCGACCAGCGCTTCGAGAAGCTGCGCACGGCGAGCGAAGACGTGGCCCAGGGCGCGCGCCCCAAGCAGCCCGAGAAGAAGCGCGTGAACCTGGCCGACGCCGCGCGCGACCTCGAGCTCACGGCCCAGCAGGAAGACGAGCTGCGCCGCGTCTACGCCACGTCGCAGGACAAGATGCTGCGGCTCGCCGCCGGCGAGGGCGGCGACATCGAGGCCGTGCGCCGCGAGGTCGAGGAAGCCTCGCGCGACGCCAAGAAGCGCCCGCTGATCATGGCCAAGTACATGCCGCGCATGCTGCCCAAGCTCGGCGAGCTGATCACCATCCAGATGGAGCAGCAGACCGCCGTCGAGGCCGTCGTGGGCCCCGACAAGGCCGCGCGCATCGAGAGCGAGTTCGATCTCATCGAGGCCAACCCGCTCGGCGCCGGCGGCTCCATGCAGGTCGGCGCCAGCGTCCGAAGCCGCTAGCGACCCGCTGGCTGGGGGCGCTCAGGCCCCTTCGTCGTCCTCGCGTAGAGGAACTACGCGACGTCCTCCTCATGGACCTTCCGCACCCCA
>JANOFW010000076.1:0-9829 GCA_031413835.1 Planctomycetia bacterium | reverse complement strand
CCTCACGCTCGAGTTTGCGCCCGAGGGCTTCTTCGAGCTCCTGGGCGACGCCCTGGGCGCCGTGGCACGACGCGTGGAGGGCGACCTCCTGCGCTTCAAGCAGTTCCTCGAGCAGCGCGGCGCGGAGACCGGCGGGTGGCGGGGCACGATCGTGCCCAGCGATGGGGCGCACGGGGAGACCTCCACCGGGGTGGACGGAGGCTCGTCGGAGGCCGCAGATGCTGGCGTCGCCTTCGAGCGCCGTGTGACGCCCGGCCCGCTCTTCCGCTTCGGCGTCCAGGAGCTGAACACGCCCTTCCCTGCGTAGGGAGGGGGTGCGCGCGCCAGGTCGCGGTCACTTCGAGGGTGGACGCAGGCGCTTGTGGGTGACCCACTCGTCCCAGGCAGCGCCGTAGCCGTCGTAGTGGACCAGCGCCCAGTCCTCGCGCACCTCGCGCACCACGCCGGGCCACCAGCGCCCCTTCCAGAGGATCTCGACGCGCTCCATGGCGCGCGACTCGATGGGCTGCGGCGCGCGCAGCTGGTCATGGGCCTTCCACTCGTCCCACGCGGCGTCGTAGCCCAGGTAACGCACCCTCGCCTTGGCCTCGCCGGTCTCGAGGATCCGCGCGCGCCACCAGCGCTCCTTCCAGAAGGCCTCGGCGTAGTCGCCCAGCTGCCACGGGCCCGGGGCCCGAGCACGGCGCTGCTCAGGTGGCACCCGCGCCAGCACGAACCCGGGCTCGAAGGAGGCGCTGCGGCGCGCCTCCGTGAGCTGCGCCGCCCGATGGCGCATCTCACGGCGCACGTACGCCTCGGTCTCCTCCAGAGTGACTGCGCCGTCGGCGTCGAGGTCCGCGGCAGGGTCGCCGCGAAGCGCCGCGACCAACGACTCGGTGAAGGTCCACTCGCCCGTGCTCTCGTTGCAGGCGAGCGACGAGGGCAGCGCCGCGGCCCGCACCGTCGTGCTCGCTGCGTAGCCGTCCACGATCGAGGCGATCCCCCCGGAGTGGCAGCAGTCGGCCCACAGCAGGAGCCGCTCGCCCTTCCAGCCCTCGCGCAGCACACGCGCCACCGTGGCGGCGCTGAGCGCGGTTGCGGCGTCGTCGGCGGGGTCGTAGTCGAAGGGCAGCCAGGTGGAGATGTCGCCCTCCAGCCCGCCATGTCCAGCGAAGTAGAGGATCAGCGTGCTGCCCGCCCCGGCCTCGCCCGCGATCCGCTCCAGCTCCCCGAGGCAGGCCGCGACCGTGGCCTCACGGTCCTCGAGGAAGCGCAGCTGCGCGCGAGGCACGCCGCGGGCCAGCAGCGCGGCCTCCAGCGCCCGATCCACGCGCCCGGGCTTGGGGAACGGCGAGAGGCTCGGGCTCTCCCACTCGAGGACGCCGATCAGCAGGGCCCAGGTCCTCGCGGGCTCCCAGGCCGGCGCGGCCTCCTCGGCATCCGTCGCCGCGCCGAGCAAGCCTAGGACGAGGGCCAACGAGAGAATCGCTGCGCCGCGTGCCATGCCGCTCTCCCAGGGTCGGGCGCCAGCCTACCGCCACGTCCGCGCCACGAGCACCGCAGCGCCACCGTGCCGCTCGCTCCGGACGCCTGTCCGCACGTGGTAGGTTCGTCGCGTGTACACCTCTGCCGCCCTGCTCGACATGCACACCCGTGCACACCGAAGCCTCTCCGGGCTGATCGCCCACGTCGCGACGCTGGAGGCGCCCCTGCACCGACGCGAGCTGGCGGGCTTCGGCGTGCCGACCCTGCTCGAGCAGCTGACCCACGTGCTCTCGGCGGAGGGCTACTGGATCGGCGTGCTCGAAGGGCGTCTGCCGACCGGAGACGACGAGCCGGCGGTGGCCGACTTCACCGCGCTCGAGACGCTGCGGGCCGCAACGGTCTCGGGCACCCGGGCCTTCCTCGCGCGCACCCCCGACGCCGATCTGAACGTGCCCCGTCACGTGCGGGTCTGGCCCGACACGCCCCGCGCCCTCACGCCCGCGCACGTGGTCATGCGCACGATCACCCACGTCTTCGACCACAAGGGCCAGGTCGCCGCCATGTGCCGCACGCTCGGCCACCCCATCCCCCGGGGCCTCGACTTCCCGCTCACCTGAAGCGGCGGCCCCGCCCTCCAAAGGCTGTAGGCTCGCGCCATGCGCGCCCTCCTCACGCTGGCGGTCCTGGCCGCACTCGCGTCCGCCGCCTGCCCCCCCACCGCCTTCGGCGAGACCTCCGCACGCGAGATCGTCGTCGCCGGCGCGACCCGCTCCTACCTGATCCACGTCCCCCCCACCTGGGACAGCGTACGCCCGCTCCCCGTCCTCCTCGTCTTCCACGGCGCCGGCAGCGACGCCGAGAGCATGGTGCGCGCCACGGGCTTCGACGCGCTGGCCGCGGCCAGCCCCATGCTCGTGGTCTACCCCCGCGCCCCCCAGCGCACGAAGCGCTACGAAGTCGATCCGCCCGCCGGCCGCATGTCGGCCGACGTCCTGCTCGTGGACGCGATCCTCGCCCGGCTGCGCGAGCGCTTCCCGATCGACGCGCGCCGCATCTGGGCCACCGGCCTCTCGAACGGCGCCGCGCTCTGCTACCGGCTCGCCGCCGAGAGGCCGCAGGTGATCGCCGCCATCGCGCCGGTGGCCGGCTACCTGCCGAACCTCGTGCGCGCCGCGCCCGTCGTGCCCGTCCCGCTGCTGCACGCGCACGGGAGCGCCGACGGACGCGTGACGGCGCCCGCTTCCGAGGACGGCCCTGGCTCGGCCGTGACGACCTGGGCGCGCTGGAACGGTGCCGCGAGCGGGCCCGCCCTGGACACGCTCCCCGGCACAGGCAGCCTGGTCGTGCGCCGCACGCGCTTCACGGGACCGACGCCGCGCTCCGACGCCGCGCTGCTGCTCGTCGAGGGCGAAGGCCACGTCTGGTCCGGGGGGCCGGGGGGCGCGATCTCGCGCGCGATCCTTGAGTTCCTCGCGGCCCACCCGCAGGACGAGCCCAGGACGGCCGAGCGCCCCGCCCATCCGCTGGTGGGCCAGCCCTTCGGGTCGCTGGCCGCGCTGCGCTGGCTCACGCCAGAGGGCGGCCCTGTCTCGCTGGCAGCGCAGCGCCTGACCCTGTTCCGCTGGTGGACGAACACCTGCCCGCACTGCGTCGGCAGCGTGCCGGCCCTGGCGAGCCTCGAGGCGCGCTACCGCGCGCGCGGCCTGCGCCTGGTGGGCGTCTACCACCCGAAGGGCTCGCGGCTGTCCGACTCCGCGGCGCGCGACTACGCGGCCCGGCTCGGCTTCCACGGCGCGATCGCCTTCGACGACCGCTGGACGAAGTACGTCGAGCTGCGCGACCGCGGCGGTCTGCGTCAGGCGACGAGCATCACCGTGCTCGTCGATGCCGAGGGCAGCGTGCGTTGGGCCCACCCCGGGCCGCGCATCGAAGCCGGGTCCGCCGATCTCGCGGCCCTCGACGCCCTGCTCGACCGCCTGCTCCCCGCGGCCGCGCCCGCCGGCCCGGCCCCCGCGCGCTGAATGACGGGTCGTGATTCTGTGACATGGCGCCGGAGGCCGCAGCGATCCAGGAGCAGGTAGGCGCGATCGGCGGCTGCTCGTCGCTCTGGTAGCCTCGGCTGCCGATGAGCAGGAGCTGGCAGCACAAGTAGAAGCTCTGCGTGGCACGCCTCCTGAGTCCGTTCGTACTCAGGCAGCCGACGTGGATCATCGGTGAGCGCGCGGGCACCGGCGCCAGCGACAACGGCTACCACCTGTTCCTCTACTGCCGCGACCGGGCGAGGTCCAACCATGTCTACTTCGTGCTCCGGGGCGCGCAACGACGGGACTTGTCCGACCGTCGCCACGTGGTCCGCTACGGCTCCTTGCGCCACTACATCCTGTGCTGGAACGCGCAGGCAGCGATCTTCAACTGCGATCTGCGGGATTGCCTCCCGCCGGACCTGTTGAAGGTCGAGGCCGCGATCTTCGAGGCGGCCCCGGGAGCTGTCCTCGCCAAGGGGTTGTCCCGCCGCCTGCTGGCGCGGTGGCGTCAGCGCTTCAAGGTCAACGTGTCGCATGGCTTCGAGGGACTCGAGAACGGCGCTGCCTACGCAAGACTGTTCGTCGGCACGCTCACGGAGCCTGCTCTCGTCCACACCGCGACGAGAATCACCCAGCAGGTGCGCCGACAGCAGTTCCCTGCGCGTGTCAACGTCGTGTTGACCGGCGTCCCGCGGCACGACGAGCTGCAGCGGATGGCCGGAGAGGCCGCCGCAGCCGAGCACTGGGTAGTTGCCCTGACCTTCCGCGGCAGCTCTTGGCACGCCGGCGCTGCTCGGTTGTCCCACGCGCAGCACCTCGTGCACGACTCTGCCCTGCTGCGCCACCCCGGCTTCCGACGGCTCGTGGAGTCCCGCAAGGCTCGAGTTGCGGCGCTCGTGCACCACGAACACTCCAAGGAGTGGGCCCTGTTCGCGGATCTTCCTGGCTACGTGGAGGTCCAGTCCATGTCGCAAGGTGCGCTGGAGCTGTGTGCCGCCGCCACCCTGTTGATCACCGACTACTCAAGCCTGGCCTTCGATTTCCTCGCCATGATCAAGCCCGTCGTCTTCTTCTGGTCGGGTGCCGATGCCTTGGTCGCGGAGTACGGCGAGCCCGAACTCTCCATGAGCGAGATCGAGCGAATCGGTCCTGTCTGCAAGACGGCAGACGAGGTGGTTGCCTCCATCGCAAGGACGGCTGCAGAGGGCGAGACTGAGCACGCGCGACGTAGAGCCGTTGCCGAATCCCACTTCCCTTACCTGGATCAGGAAAACTGCCGGCGATGCCACGAGGTGATTTGCCGGGAAGTGGAGCGCTTCTACGCTTCCTGAGCCGGTGGGTCGCTCGGACCTACGGAGCCGCCCGCTGCGCCCGGCTCAGGGACACTCGCGCCTGGCCCCGTACCCCCTTGCCTGGCCGGGGCTCCATCGGCCGGCGACCAGCGCCCACCGCGTAGGGATCGCGTCTGTCCTGCGACACCGACCAGAGGCTCTGCCGGCTACGATCGCCGGGTGGCCCTCTTCGCCGACTACGAGCCCCTGCGCCATGGCACGCCGCCACCCGCAGGGCTCACGACGCGGCCCGCGGTCGCGGCGGACGGTCCTGAACTCGCGGCGCTGCGGGCCGCGCGCGACGGCATCAGCGAAGCCGCCGCAACGACGATCTTCGACCGTCACTTCACGCAGGCGCAGGACGGCACGTCGCTGATTCTCGTGGCTTCGTTCGAGGGTCGGGTGGTCGGCTACGGGGTGGCCGAGCGCCTGGTCCGCGTCGGGCTGCCCGAGGGCTGGTACCTGGGGGGCGTCGTCGTGGAGCCGCCCCGGCGGCGCCGCGGCATCGGCGCGCGGCTGACCAGTGAGCGCCTCGCTTGGATCGCCGCCCGCGCCCGCCAGGCGTACTACTTCGTCAACGAGCGCAACCGGGCCTCGATCGACCTTCACGCGCGCGTCGGGTTTCGCGAGCTGGCACGCGACATCCGCGTCGCGGGCCTCAGCTTCGCGGGCGGGGTCGGGCTGCTCTTCGGCCTTGACCTCGCATGAGCCGAGCTCCGGGGGAGCGGGCCGCACGGCGTCAGGACCGGTCGTGATCGGTCCGAGGCACGACCCCTCGCGCCAGACGCGCGCGAGAGGCCTAGCGCCTGCTTGAACCGTACGTGCTAGGCTGCGCCCATGTGGTCGCAGCTCCTTCTGCTCCTGGCGCTCGTGGCCCTCTTCGCTTGGTGGCTGCGGACGCCGCGTGGCAGCGAGGCCTGGTCGCTGCTGGGGCGCGCCCGGGAGGTGTTGGTCGTCGCGCTGCTGCTCTGGGGCCTCGCCTGGGTGCTGGGCGAGGTGGACCTGGGTCCGCTGGACGAACCGCTCGTCACGCTGCCTGAGGAAGGAATCGAGGTGACCGGCGGCCTGCTGATCCTGCTGGCCGCGCACCTGGTGGCCTCGGCGCTCGTGGTGGCACGGCTGGCTCGCGCCGCTGGCACAGAGCGCGCCCGGTGGACGCGGCTCCTCCCCGGGCTCGCGGCCGGTCAAGGGCTGGTCTGGGCATCGATGCTGGCGCTGATCTGGCTGCTCACCCAGCTCGGGGTCGACTCGCTCGCCGGGCTCTTGGCAGTCGTCGCCGTGATGGCGCTGGTGCTGGTGCTGCTCAACGTGCTGCTCGCGCGGCTCTTGGCGCGGCTCATCAGCAGCGAGGGACGCCTTCGACCAGCCTTCGAGCGCCTGTGGCGGCGGGACCCCGCGCGCGACCAGCCGCTGCTCGTGCCGGTGCTGATCCGCTTCCTCATGACCGGAGCCATCACGCTGATCCTGGTCATCGGGCACACGACCCACGAGGAGGGCCGGACGACGGTGCGCACTGCCTACCGCGCGAACGTGGACGTGCAGACGATCGCAAACATCACTTGCGAGAATCCGTGGCCGCGGGAGATCGCTTGGAGCGTCCACGGCGAGGCACCAGAGCTCCTCGTGCGCGGGGCGGGGCTCCTGGCCGCGTTCGTCTCCCTCGTGTTCCTCGCGGCCTTCGTGCGCGGAAGACAGAACTCGGCCTGAGACGCGGACGTACGGAGCCGGGCTCCACCTTCGAGCAGCCCGGTGTCGGCGGCCAGGCCCTTCTGGTCGAGCACGCCGCGGCGAAGGCGGGAGAGCCATGGATCGCCCCAGCGAGGGACGCCAGGTGGTCGTGCCTGCTCGCTCCGAGGCGCCACCCCCGCCGCTAGAACTCGAGGAAGGCGAAGGCCGCGTGGGCAGCTAGGACCAGGATCAGGCCCACAAGCAGGGTGCGGTGGATGCCTGCCAGCACGTCTTCGGGGCCGCGCTTGGGGCGCGTGGCGAAGCGGTAGGCCGTCAGCGCCACGAACAGGGAGGAGGTGCCGGTCTTGGCCGCGACCCAGAGCGCGTCTGTGGCGTCCAGGCCCTGGAACCAGGCGCGCCAGGCGTAGAGCCCCGACCAGCCGGAGTGCTGCCAGAGGAAGACCACCACGGTGGTGAGGCCGGCCAATAGGACGGCGACCAGCGTGTGGAGCCAGGCGGAGGCCAGGAGACCCAGCGCGGTGGGCTGGAGCAGGTGGCGTCGCGGCGGCACGCCCAGGAGGCGCAGCGCGTCCACCTGGCGGCTGCGCGTCAGGTGGCCGAGGTGCGCGGCCACCGAGGCGCCTAGCTTGGCGGCCAGCAGGATCGAGGTCACCAGAGGGACGACCACGCGCGAGAGGATCAGGCCCAGGCCGCTGAGCAGGTCCTCCTGCAGGACCGGCTCGGTGAACTCGCGGCGCGGCAGGCGATCGAAGAGGAAGAACGTGGCCGTGAGCGCCACCAGCACTGCGGCCAGCCCGACGAAGGCCGCCACGCCTGGCGCCAGGGATCGGGCAAGTGCGCGCCGCACGCGCGGGCCGTGGAGCGCGTGGCGCGCGTCGAAGGCGGCGCGCGGCAGGGCGCAGAGGCTCGCGGCGTCGAGCAGCACGTCGGTGGTGGAGGCCGCGAAGTCGGCCCAGCCGCGGGCGAGACGCGTGAGCAGGCCGGGCTTGCGGGGCGGGCGCACGTCGGACGTGGCGCGTACGGGAGTCTCCCGCGGGTCGGGCGCCTCGCGCGCCACCGTCTTCGTCAGGGGGTCGAGCCGCAGCACGAGGTCGGCGAAGCCCTCGAAGGCCGCTGCGTCGTGCGTCACCACCAGCGTCAGCCGCCGGTGGGCCGCAAGCAGCGCTTCGACGACCTGCCGCGCGGAGGCCGGATCGAGGCCCGTGGTCGGCTCGTCAACCGCCAGCAACGTGGGCTGACGCAGCAGGGTGCGGGCGATGGAGAGCCGCATCTGCTCGCCACCGCTGAGCCAGGGCATGGGACGCTCGAGGCCGCCCAGGCCGAGCGCCTGTGCCTGGGCGGCGGCGCGCACGGGGTCGGGCTCGCCGAAGGCCAGGTTCTGCGCCGCGCTCAGGTCGTCGAAGAGGCCCGAGGCCTGCAGCTGGAAGACCGCGCCCACGAGCCCGTCGCGCTCCTCGACGGAGCCCTCGAGCAGCTCACGGCCTTCGAGGCGTAGCGAGCCGCCGACCGACAGCCCCCGCCGCTCGTGCGGCACGAAGCCCAGCAGCACGTCGAGCAGCAACGACTTGCCGGATCCGCTCGGCCCCACCAGCAGTACGCGCTCGCCCTCGTGGAGCGTGAAGGTCGAGGGCGCGAGCAACAGACCTCTGGGCCCGCGCACGGAGAGGCCGCGGGCCTCCAGCAACGGCACGGGCGCGCTGCTCAACGGGGGGCTCCCGGCTCCACCGAGGCCCCCGCCCCCGGCACCCGCTCCACGAGCAGCAGCGGGGTCGCCTGCCCCAGAAGGTGCGTGCGCACGACGCTGGCGAAGCGCGGGCGCAGGCCGCCCCCCGGGGCCACCACGATCTCCTGCAGCGCTCGCGCGAGCAGCGCCTCGGCCTCGGCCTCGAGCCGCGCGCGCTGCGCACGCGCGACCGGCAGCAGCAGCTCGTCGCGGGCCGTCTCCCAGAGCGGGCCCTTGAGCCAGGCTTGGAGCTCGGCCTCGCGGTCCTTGACCCCCGTGCCGACGGCCTCCAGCACCTCGCTCGAGTGCGTCTCCCACCAGGAGGTGGCCGCCTGCTGCGCGACCGGGAGCAGGTCCTTGCGCAGGCCCTCGCCGTCCCCGCGCAGCATCTTCCACAAGAGGCCAAGCCGTCCCAGCAGGTCGAAGCGCCGGTCCACCGCGCGCGTGACGTCGCGCGTGAGCCCCTCGAGCAGCGGCCGCAGTCGCTCCAGCACGGCGTGGGCCAGGGCCTTGACCTCGGCCCCCGTGCGCGGGTCCTTGGTCGGGTCCACGCGCGCGAGGAAGGCCGGCAGGCGCGCCTCGAGCTCGGGGCCAACGGCCTCCGAGAAGGTGGCCTCGAGGCGTTCGCGCAGGGCTTCGCCCAGGAGCCGGGCCGTCGCGGGGGGCACGGCCAGCGAGACGGCCTCCGCGAAGGTGCGGCTGGGCGGCAGGCAGGTGAACCGTAGATCTCCGCCCACGTCAAAGCCGGGGACGAAGCGCACGCGCAGCGTCGCGGCCCCCAGCGCCCCCTCCTTCTCAGGCTCGACGCGGACAACGTGCCCCACGGGCGCTTCCAGACGCTCCTGGCTCGCCAGGAAGACCGGCTCACCCGCCGACACCCCGCGCGCGTCCGCCACGGGGAACCCGCGCTCACGCTCGGACGCGTCGAGGAACCCGTCGGTCAAGGCACCCACGGTCCGGGTCAGCGGCAGACGCACGCCGGGTGCGGCCACGAGCGCGCCCGCGGCCAGGGCCACGGCCAGCCACACGGCGCTGCCCAGCAGCACGCGGGTCCTTCGCGAGAGCATTCGGGGCCGCATGGTCCTCCGCGCCCTAGAGCCTACGCCCGGGCGGGGCCCGCGCGCGAGCCTCGTCGCGACGTGCGCCACGCCGCCCCCCCCCTAGACATCGGGTGGGCCACCGGTCAGACTCGGCGCACCCGGAGGGCTCCCATGCTTGACCGCGCACTCGTGCTCAGCGTCCTCGTCGCCCTGGCCTGCGTCGGCGCCGGCAGCGGCCCGCGCAGCGCCACGGCCGAGGACGCCGCCGACAAGTACAACGCCACCGAGTTGAAGGAACTCGTCGCCCCCGTCGCGCTCTACGCCGACGTGGTCCTGAGCTCGATGCTCCCCGCCTCCACGGTCCCCAACGACGTGAAGGCGGCCACCGAGTACCTGGCGGCGAACGGTGGCAAGGTCGAGACCGTCCCGGAGGACAAGGCCTGGGCTCCCGAGCCTTTCATCAAAATCTGTTTCCATTGTTGCATTGAATGATTTGTCTTTTGCCCTTAACCCATGATAGGCCAGGCGTAAATATTCATCTGCCAGTGCATTGATGTT
>JANOFW010000075.1:0-3236 GCA_031413835.1 Planctomycetia bacterium | reverse complement strand
GTCAGCGTCCCGTCGGCCCCCCAAAGGAGGCCCCGCACGTCCTGGACGCGCTTCAAGGCCACCAGCGTCGTGGGCACCTGATGGCGGCGCTTCATGTTGGGGTAGAGGTCGGTGCCGCCCGCAACCACGCAGGCGGCGGGGCCCTCCCCTTCCAGGATGCGGGCCGTCTCGGCCGCCGTCGTCGGCGCCAGGTAGCGAAAGGGGGGCAGGCGCATCATGCGGAGGCCCCTTCCTTCTTCTTGGGTCGCTTCACCTCGGGGCCCGAGCCGTCGCCGCCCTCGGCGGGCGTCTTGACGCGCGTGGTCTCGGTGATCCTCAGGTCGGGGTAGCCGGTCGGGCCGTAGCGACGGTCCTTGCTCTCGAGCGCCTTCAAGACCTTGTCGGGCGTGATCGGGATCTCGTCCACGCGCACGCCGAGCGCGTCGTAGAGCGCGTTGGCCACGGCCGGCATGATCGGCAGCAGCGGGCCCTGGCCCACCTCCTTGGCGCCGAAGGGGCCGTTGGGGTCCGGGTCCTTCACGAGGTAGGTGACGACCTCGGGCATCTCGTGCGTGGTCGGGCTCTTGTACTCCAGCATCGAGGGGATCTTGTGCACCCCGAAGCGGTTGCCCCGGTAGGCCATCTCCTCCATCAACGCCTCGCCCAGGCCCATGTAGACGCTGCCCTCGACCTGACCGATCACCAGCATCTCGTTGATCGACTCGCCGATGTCGTGCGCGATCCAGACCTTGCTCACGTCCACCCGGCCGGTCTCCTCGTCGGCCTCCACCTCGACCACGGCCGCGCTGTAGGAGTAGGCCGGCGAGGGGCCCACGCCGCCGCCGCGGTACTTGGCCGACGAAGGGGGCGGGGTGTAGGAGCCCACGGTGGCCAGGGTGCCGAAGCGGGCCTCGGCCAGCACGATGGCCTCGGGGAACGTGACGCCCTTGCTCGGATCCTCGACGTCGAAGACGCGGTCTTCGGCAAAGCCCAGGCGGCTCTCGGGGAGGCCCAGCTTCGTGCCCACGGCCTTGGCCAGGAGCTCGCGCGCGCGCTCGGCGGCCTGGATCGCGGCGTTGCCCATCATCAGCGTCACGCGGCTCGAGTACGAGCCGAGGTCCACGGGCGTCAGGTCGGTGTCGCTCACGACCACGCGCACGTGGCCCAGCGAGATGCCCAGCACCTCGGCCACGCAGGCCGCCAGCACCGTGTCGCTGCCCTGCCCGATGTCGGTGGCGCCGCAGAAGGCCACCACGCCCCCGCCGCGGTCGAGCTTCAAGGTCACGCCCGAGTGCGGCATCGCGTTCCAGTAGATGGGCAGGCCCGCGCCGCAGATGTAGGAGGCACAGGCCAGTCCCAGGCCGCGACCGCGGCCCAGCTTGCCGCGGCGCTCGCGGAAGCGGCTGCCCCCCACCACCTTCTTGATGCACTCGCCCAGGCCCATCGAGCCCACGCGCATCCAGTTCACCGTCGTGCTGTTCGGCGGCTGGAGGATCGCGAGCCTGAGGTCGGCGGGGTCCTTGCCCAGTTTCTCGGCGGCCTTGTCCAGGTGCACCTCGAGAGCGAAGCGGGGCTGGGGCGTGCCGTGCCCGCGCTTGGGGCCGCAGGGCGGCTTGTTGGTGAAGCAGCGCACGCCGTCGAAGCGGTAGGCGGGCACCTCGTAGGTGACGGTCTGGAGCGCGCCGGTGTAGTAGGTGCTGGCCACGCCGTAGGAGCCGTAGCCGCCGCCGTCGAGCAGGCTCTGGAAGTGGAGCCCCGTGATGCGACCGTCCTTGGTGAACCCCATCTTGGCGCGCATCAACACCGGGTGACGGCCGCGGTGGCAGTAGAAGACCTCTTCGCGCGTCAACGTGATCTTCACCGGGCGGTTGGTGAGCTGCGCGAGCCTGGCGACCACGATCTCGTGGTTGAAGGGGTCGCTCTTGCCGCCGAAGCCGCCGCCGTTGGGGCAGGCCACCACGCGGATGCGGCTGGCGGGCATCTCCAGCACCTTGGCCAGGGCGCGGTGCAGGTAGTGCGGGGTCTGCGTGCTCGACCAGAGCGTGAGCCGCCCGTCGGGCTCCTGCCAGGCCAGCGCGGAGTGCTGCTCCATGGGCAGGTGCGTGTTGCCCTCGAAGAAGTACGACTCGTCGAGCACCAGGTCGGCCTTGGCCAGCCCGCCCTCGACGTCGCCGAACTGCATCGAGATGCGCTTGTGCACGTTACCGTCGTCGCCGTAGGCGTGCAGCGGGGGGACCTCGTTCTTGAGCGCCTCCTCCGGATCGAAGACGGGCTTCAAGGGCTCGTACTCGACGCGGATCCGCTGGATGGCCTCGAAGGCCGTGTCTTCGTCGATGGCGGCCACGGCGGCCACCGGGTCGCCCACGAAGCGCACCGTGTCGGTGCACAGCGCATGCTCGTCCTGCGACACGGGCAGGATGCCGAAGGGGATCGGCAGCGCCTTGCCGGTCAGCACGGCATGCACGCCCGGCAGCGCCTCGGCGGCCGAGGTGTCGATGCTCTTGATGCGCGCGTAGGCCATGTCGCTGCGCAGCAGCTTGGCGAAGAGCATGCGCGGCAGGCTCAGGTCGTCGGCGAAGCGCGTGGCGCCGGTGGCCTTGGCGAGCCCGTCCACCTTGCGGTAGGAGGTGCCGATCAGGCGGCGCTTGGGGCGCGGTGCGGGGCCGCCCGAGGCCGGACCCGCCGGGCTAGTGGTCATGGCAGCAGCCCCCGCCCTCGTGGCTGTGCACAGGGGCCGTGCGTACGGCGAACGGGCTCACGGGCCGGTCGCCCCGGAGCGCGCCGGCGGCCCACTCGATGGCCTCGTAGATCTTGAGGTAGCCCGTGCAGCGACACAGGTTGCCGCCGAGCTCCTCCACGAGCGTCTCGCGCGAGGGGTCGGGATCCTGCGCGAGCAGCGCCTGGGCCGTCAGCAGGAAGCCGGGCGTGCAGTAGCCGCACTGCGCGGCGCCCAGGTCGGCGAAGGCCACCTGCAGCGGGTGCGGCCCGTCGGCCCCGGCCATGCCCTCCACCGTCTCGATGCGCGCACCCTCGCACTCCAGGCCCAGCACCAGGCAGGAGAGCACCGGCACGCCGTCCACCAGCACCGTGCAGGTGCCGCACTCGCCCAGCTCGCAGCCGTGCTTGGTGCCCGTCAGGCCCATGTCCTCGCGCAGCACCTCGAGCAGCGTCTTGTGAGGCGCGAATGCAACTTCCTGATCCTCTCCATTGACGCGCAGCGTCATGTGCACTTTCGTCCGCGGTTTCGCCTGTTTCTT
>JANOFW010000074.1:0-3497 GCA_031413835.1 Planctomycetia bacterium | reverse complement strand
CCCTCGAGGGTGCGCAGCGAAGCGGCCGTGCGCGCGTAGCTGTTCGTGCCGTAGGAGCGGCCGTCCATGTACTCCCAGGCCTTGACGCCGGCGATGGCGTCCACGAGCGGCCTGCGGGCCACCGAGGTGCGCTCGGCCTCGGAGACCGTGATGGGCAGGATCGGCAGCAGCGTCAGGAACGGCGCCTCGCGCAGGAAGGCGATCGGGCCGGCGTCGGGCGTCTCGGGCAGCAGCGGCAGGTCGTCGGGCGGCTCGAGGCCGAGCGCCACGCCCACCGCGCGCACTGGGCCCAGCTTGCCGAAGGGGATGCGCAGGTCGTCGGTGAGCGCCTTGGGCAGGAACGGCACCGCGGCGCGCAGGCCCGCCAGCATGCCGCTGAAGGGCAGCGGCTTCTCGCCGTAGAGGGGCCAGGCGCCGTACCAGGTCACGGGGGGCGCGGGGGGGTAGGCCGAGTGCAGCACCTTGGCGGTGGCGAAGGTGTTGAGCCCCTCGTCCATCCAGGCGTGCTCGAACTCGTTGGTGCCCACCAGACCGTAGAAGAACTGGTGGCCGAACTCGTGGACGATCACGAACTCGGGGTCCCAGCCGCGCGCGGGCAGGACGAAGTCGGTGCCGGCCGTGATCAGCGTGGGGTACTCCATGCCGCCGGTGTCCGGCGCGCGGTGGTCGGGGTCCACGACCGTGAGCGTGGGATAGGGGTAGGCGCCGAACCACAGGCTCATGTGGGCCAAGGCGTGGCTCACCGCGCGCGCGTGGCGCTCCTCCTGATCGGCGTGCTCGGGCTGGAGCAGCAGCGTCACCTCCACACGCGGCAGGTGAAGCGCGTCGGCGGGCACGCCCAGCAGAGCGGCCACCCGCACGCGCTCGGCCTCGGGCAGCTCGTAGCGCTCGGGGAACTTGAAGGGCACGACCACGAAGTCGGTGTCGCAGACCCAGGCGAAGTCGTGAACGTCGTGGGCCTGGTAGCGGTAGGTCACCGTCCCGGCGGCGGCGTCGGTGTGCGCCCCCACGCGCTGCCCCGTGGCCCCCACGCGGTTCTCGTAGGCCTTGGGCACGGTCAGGGAGACGTCGTAGCTGCCGAAATCGGCGAAGAACTCGCTCGAGCCGTGGAACTGGTGGCAGTTCCAGCGCCCGACGTAGGCGCCATCCTCCACCCGCTCCTCGAACACGCCCGGCTTGGGGAACCACTGCGCCACCATGTGGTAGTCGCCGCCGAACCCGGTGCGAGCGAAGGCCTTGGGCAGGACGCTGGTCCACTCCAGCTGGAAGACCGCCTCGGCCTGCGGCGCGATCGGCTCGGGCAGCGCCACGCTCCAGACCGTGCGATCGTCCGGGTTGGCGTCGTCGCAGGCCGAGAAGGTGCCCTTGCCCGCCAGCTCCTGGCCGGCCGCCGTGCGGAACGAGGTGACCTCGATCGAGCCGGGGTGCGCGCTGTCGAACTTCGCCCCGCGATGGGCGCCGAGCGACTCCTTCAAGAAGGTGCTGTGCTCGTCGCGGAAGGCGTTGAGGTAGAGGTGCAGGTGGAAGTCGGGCGCCGCGGCCTGGGTGGGGTTGCGCCAGCGCAGCGTGCCGCGCCCGCGCACCGTGTGGGTGACGGGATCGAGGCTCGCCTGGATCTCGTAGGCGATGGTGCGCGCGACGGCGCCAGAGCCCGCGGGCGGCTCCGCCTCTACCGACGGCAGCAGGCCCGGCAGCGTCCACGCTAGGACGCCCAGGACCAGCCAGAGCGCGACCAGGGATCGGACGGGGTTCACCGGGCGTACGCCTCCTCGATCAGGGCCTTGTAGCGCTCGACGATCACATGCCGACGCAGCTTGAGGGTGCCCGTGAGGCAGCCGCCAGCCACGTCGAGCGCGGCGGGGAGCAGCGCGACGCGCGTCACGCGCTCGAAGGGCATGAGCGCGGCCGTGCGCCGCAGCACCTCCTGCTGCAGCAGCTCGAGCGCCTGGGGGCGCGCGGCGGCCTCGGCCGGAGCGGCCGGCGCCGGCCAGCCGAGCGCCTTGGCGAGGGCGTCGGCCTGCGGCAGAACCAGCGCCGCCAGATTCTTCTGATCCTGGCCCACCACCACGACCTGCTCGACGAGCGGCGAGGCCAGGAGCGCCTCCTCCACCCGGCCCGGCTCGACGTTCTCTCCGCCCGAGAGCACGATGGTCTCCTTGGAGCGCCCGCGGAAGCACAGGTCGCCCGCAGGCGTGAGTGCAGCCAGGTCGCCGGTGTCGAACCAGCCCTGCGGGTCGATGGCCCGGCGCGTGAGCTCGGGGTCCTTGTGGTAGCCGCGCATCACCTGCGGGCCGCGCGTGAAGACCACGCCGGTGCGACCGGCGGGCAGGGGCGCGCCGCTTTCGAGGTCGCGGATCTCGAGCTCGACCTCGGGCAGCGCGGTGCCGATCGTGCCGATCACGTTGCGCCGCTGGCGCCGCACCGTCAGCACAGGGCTCGTCTCGGTCAGGCCGTAGCCGATCAGCACGGGCAGCTCGATGGCGCGGAAGAAGCGGTCGATGTGCGCCGCCATCAACCCGCCGCCGGAGATCGCGCCCTTCAACCGCCCCCCCACCAGCCGCCGCAGGCGGCGGAAGACGAGCGCGTGCGCCAGGCGGTCGGGCAGGAAACACAGACCCGCCAGCAGCAGGGCACCCGCGCGCACGACGCCCTCCCCCAGCGCCCCCAGACCCCCGGGACGACGCCAGGAGATCACGTGCCCGCGGGCGCGATCCCAGGCGAAGGCGCGCGCGTGCGCCACGGCGTGCGCGGCGCGGAACACGCCGCGGCGCACGGCGCCGCCGTCGTCGAGCGCCTTCAGGACGCGCTGGTGCACCATCTCCCAGATACGCGGCACGCTGGGCACGAAGGTGGGCTCGACGGCGGCGAGGTCGTCGCGGAAGCGGCGCTGATCGGTGTAGACGAGCCGGCAGCCGTTCGTCAGCGCCACGTACTCGACGATGCGCTCGAAGATGTGCCAGGGCGGCAGCAACGAGAGGAACACCTCGTTGTCGCCGATCGAGAGAGCCTCGGGCAGCACGCGCAGCTGGTGACCGAAGTTCGAGTGCGCGAGCACCACGCCCTTGGGACGCCCCGTGGTTCCCGAGGTGTAGATGATCGTGGCCACGTCGTCGGGGAGGACGCGCGCGGCGCGCTCCGCGAAGTCGGGACCCCCGGCTCCGAGGCGCAGCAGGTCGTCGAAGGTGCGCCCGGGCGCTCCGGCCGGATCGAGGCACACGATCTCACCAAGGCCCGGATGGCGGGCGCGCTGGGCCTCGAGGGCCTGGGCAGCCTTGACGCCGTGGGCCAGCACCAGACGCACATCAGCGTGGCGGAAGAGATCGACGATCTCCTCCGCAGGGGTGTCGGTGCCGCGCGGCACCGAGACCGCGCCCGCGACCTGGATGGCGAGGTCGGCGGCGATCCAGCGCCGCGAGTTGTCGGCGTACAAGCCCACGCTCTCGCCGCGCTTCACCCCCAGGCGCTCGAGGCCCTCCGCCGCGGCGGCCGCGGCGCTG
>JANOFW010000073.1:0-16307 GCA_031413835.1 Planctomycetia bacterium | reverse complement strand
CCCCTGCTGCCAAACCCCCTGCTGCCAACCTCCCCGTCGTCCCCTCCCCCCGTCCCACCGCCCCGCCGGAGCCGCCCCCCCCGATGCCCGCCCTCCATCTCTCGCGACACGTGCGTGATGCCCACTGCCTGCCCGCCCTCCAGGGCGCCAGCCGCGAGGCGGTGATGGTCGAGATCTCGCAGGCCTTCGTGGACTCCGGAGCGCTCCAGGAGGCGGGTCGCGACGCGTTGCTGCGCAGCGTGATGCAGCGCGAGGCGCGCGGCACCACGGGCATCGGCAACGGCGTGGCGCTGCCGCATCCCACGCTGCCCGAGGACCTGCGCGGCCACCTGGGCGAGCTGCTGGTCGGGGTGGGCATCTCGAGTCGGGGCGTGGACTTCCAGGCCGTGGACGGCGGGCCGGTGCACGCCATCTTCCTCGTGGCCGCGTCTGATCCGCAGGAGTACCTGGGCGTGGCGCGCCTCGTGGCGGGGCTGGCGCGCGACCGCCGCTGGCCCAAGCTCCTGAAGCAGTGCAAGGCGGCGCGCGAGATCCGCGAGCTGATCGAGGAAGCCTGGGAAGGACTCAAGGGGTGAGCGCCCCCGGCGGCGAGCCCGCGGCCCGCCGGCGCGTCACCGTGGTGAACCGCCAGGGGATCCACGCGCGGCCCGCCGCGATGCTCGTGCAGCGAGCGCGCGCCTACGCCTGCGAGCTCGCCCTGGTGCTGTTGCAGGCACCGGAAGGCAGCGGAGCCGAGCCCGGGACCCGGGTGGACGCCAAGAACGTGCTCGACGTCATGTTCCTGGCGGCGCCGGCCGGCGCCCTGCTCGAGATCGAGGCCCACGGCCCGGGCTCGGAGGGGGCCGTGGAGGCGCTCGCTGCCCTCTTTGCCGCCGGGTTCCAGGAGTAGGCCTGGTGCCCGTGACGCCGGCCATGGTCCGCCTGACCGGCATCCCCGTCTGCGGCGGATCGCGCGTCGGGCCGGCCTTGCTCTACGAGGAGTCGCCCGACGTCGTCCCGCTGCCCGACGCGCCGCCGCAGGACCTCGAGGCCGAGGTGGGGCGTCTGAGACGGGCGGTCGCCACGGCGCGCGGCGAGCTCGAGCGACTGCAGTCCGCGCTGGGCGGCGACGCCGGCGTCGGCGGCATCTTCCGCGCGCACGTGCTGATGCTCGAGGGCGTCACGCAAGACATCGAGGGCGAGATCCGCAAGGGGATCGCCGCGGAGCGCGCGGCCGCGGGCGTGCTCCACGCCGCCGCCGCGCGCCTGGCCCGCTCGCCCAACCGGCTGATGGCGCAGCGCGCGCAGGACCTGGTGGACGTGGAACGGCGTCTGCTACGCGCGCTCTCCGGTGCCGCCGTGACCGTGGGCGCAGCGCCGGTCGGAGCCGGTCGGCCCGTGGTGGTCGTGGCGCGCGATCTGACCCCCTCGGAGACGGCCTTGCTCGAGGGGCGCAACGTCGCCGCGCTGGCCCTCGAGCAGGGCGGCGTGACGAGCCACTCGGCGGTCATCGCCAAGTCGCTGGGCATCGCCTGCGTCGTGGGCGTCTCAGGGCTGATGGACCGCGTGCAGCACGGCGACACGCTCTGGGTGGACGGCACCCACGGCACCGTGGTGCTGCACCCCGACGAGCGGACGCGCGCCGAGGCCCAGGGGCAGGGGGAGCGCTACGATGTCTTCGAGCGCACCCTGCTGGCCGAGAGCCGCCTGCCCTGCGAGACGCTCGACGGCCACAAGGTCACCCTGCTGGCCAACATCGAGTTCCCGCTCGACATCGAGGCCGGTCTGGCGCGAGGCGCCGAGGGCGTGGGGCTCTACCGCACCGAGTTCCTCTACCGGCCCGGCCAGCCGCTGCCCACCGAGGAGCAGCATCTGGCCGCCTACCGCTCCACGTTGGAGCGCCTGGGGGGCGGACGGCTGACCGTGCGCACCTTCGACTTCGGCAGCGACAAGGAGGGGCCCGGGGCGCAGGCCGCCGAGCCCAACCCGGCCCTGGGCGTGCGCTCCCTGCGCTGGTGCTTCGTGCATCCCGCCGCGTTCCACACCCAGCTGCGCGCGCTGCTGCGCGTGGCCGCCGAGGGGGACGTGCGCGTGCTGCTGCCCATGGTGGGCAGCCTCGAGGAGCTGCGTCGTGCGCGCGCGCTGCTGGCCGCCGCCGCGCAGGAGCTCGAGAGCGAGGGCCTCGCCTGCCGTGCGGACGTCCCGGTGGGGATCATGATCGAGATCCCGGCGGCCGCGGTGATCGCCGACCTGCTGGCGGCGGAGGCCGACTTCCTCTCGGTGGGCACCAACGACCTGATCCAGTACGACCTTGCCGTGGACCGCCTCAACCCGCGGCTGGCGGGGCTCTTCCAGCCGTCGCACCCCTCGATCCTGCGCCTGGTGCGCGACACGCTGCGGGCGGCCGCGGCGCGCGGCAAGCCCGTGACCCTGTGCGGCGAGATGGGCGGGCACTCCATCTACACGCCCCTGCTGCTGGGGCTGGGCCTGCGCGAGTTCAGCCTGACGCCGGGCTACATCCCCCGCGTACGGCGGCTGCTGCGCGGGCTGACGCTGGACCGTGCGCGCCGGCTCGCCAGCGAGTGTCTCGCCCTCGCGACGGCGGAAGAGGTCGAGGCCCACCTGCGCCGGCATGTCGTGCCCCTGGGGGCCGGCTGAGCCGCGCCAGCCCTCCGAGGGGCGTCGGGCGGGGCCGGCGACCCCGGCAGGCCCGGACGTAGGCTCTTGCGAGGCCCGCCGGCGGCCTACGTAGCCGGAAGGTAGGCCTCGCGGCGCGACGCACCGCGCCCAGCGCACGCCACCCTCTCCGTCGAGACGGCGCGACATTCGGACCGTGAAGCCTCAAGGTCGTGGGCGGGGGCTGCCGAAAAGGGAACCGCGCCATGGGTCCCGTGCGGGGACTCCGGGTGCGCCTCAGGGGGCCAGATGTTCCTCAAGCGCGTCAAGAGCCTGATCGGACTGGATGTCGGCACGCGGGCCGTGAAGGCCGTGGAGCTGACCTGGAACGGCGACAGCAGCGGGCCGGTGATCACCGGCTTCGGCTACGCCGAGCTCTCCGGCCCGGAGGCGGTGCCCGAGACCGTCAGCCGGGTGCTGCTCGAGAACTCGTTCCACTCGCGCCGCGTCGTGACCTCCGTCTCGGGCAAGGCCGTGATCGTGCGCTACCTGACGATGTTCAAGATGAGCCCCGAGGATCTGCGCAACGCGATCCGCTACGAGGCCGACAAGTACATCCCCTTCGACATCGAGGAGGTGGTGCTCGACTGCCAGCCCTTCCCGACCGAGGGCGTGGGCGAGCTGGCTCCCAACGAGATGCGCGTGCTGCTGGTGGCCTGCAAGCGGGCCGTGATCGACGAGCAGCTGCGCATCCTGGCCGGCGCGGGCCTGCACCCTGAGGTCGTGGACGTGGACGTCTTCGCCCTGGGCAACGCCTTTGAGATGGCGCTGCGCCGCGGACCCGAGGCGGGCGGCCGTGCGACGGCGCTCGTGGACGTGGGCGCGTCCAAGACCAGCGTCAACGTGGTGCGCGGCGGCACGTCGCTGTTCACCCGCGAGATCCACGCCGGCGGCGACGCCTTCACGACCGCCATCGCCTCGCGCTTGAACCTCAAGCACGCCGAGGCCGAGTCGCTCAAGCAGCGCCCCGGGGCCGAGCAGGAGCGCGTGCGCGCGGCCGTGACACCCGCGGTGGACGACCTGGCGGCCGAGATCCGCCTGTCGTTCGACTACTTCGAGAACCAGTTCGACCTGGGCATCGACGAGGTGCTGCTCAGCGGCGGGGGCGCGCGCCTGACGGGCCTGCCCCAGGACCTGGGCCGCATCTTCGGCAAGCCCACGACCACCTGGGATCCCACCGGCGACCTGCCCATCGCCGCCGGGACCGTGGACGTGGACGCCCTTCGTGAACACGTCTCCGACCTGGCCGTGGCCGTGGGCCTGGCCAGCCGCATCCAGCGCTGAGCCGAGGCAGGGAGCCCCCATGATCCAGATCAACCTGCTGCCCCCCGAGTACCGCGCCAAGTCGGGCACTCCCGTCGGGCGCTTCGTGGCCATCGTGGCCGGCGTGGTCGTGGTGGCCTCGGCCGCCGGGATCTTCGCCTACACGCACTTCATCGAGCTCTCCCGGGTGCGCGAGCTGCGCACGGCCCGCGAGGAAGAGGCCCTGGGGCAGGAGCGCCGCAAGAAGTACTCCCTCGACCTGCAGGCCGAAATCGACATGTTCACGAAGCGCCGCACGGCGATCCAGACGATCAACCGTTCGCGCACGCTCTGGTCGAAGAAGCTCGACCAGCTCTTCGACATCGTGACCAACCAGGGCGGTGACGCGAGCTACCGCACCTGGATCGAGAAGCTCGAGGTGCCGCCCCAGGCCGTGACCTCGAAGAAGCGCGCTCCCGCCGCAGGCCGCAAGGGCCAGCCCCTCGACGGCGGCCAGCTCAAGATCCAGGGCTTCCTGGCGCTGGAGAGCGAGTCCGACGCGCCGGCCCACATCAGCGCCTTCCACCGCGCGCTCACCGGCGACCCCGAGGCCACCGGCCACACGACGGAGTTCTTCTCCGACTTCCTGCGGATCAACAACCCGAACGTGAAGATCGTGCCGCCGCGCGGACGAGGCGAGGAGCTGCTCGAGCCGCCGGTCGTGGCCGAGTTCAAGTACGAGCTCGCGCTGGTCGCCAAGGAGGCGCCCGCCGCGGCCGCCAAGACGGCCAACACGCCCAAGGGCGCGAAGGCAGCCAAGGGCGCCAAGCCCAGCGGCGAAGACGACAACACCGAGAAGTAGCCCCGCTGCCCTCCTGAGGAGTCACGCTCGTGTCCAAGCTGTCCGAGAAGAAGCGCCTGCTGCTGACCATCGCCGTCTCCGTGGTGTTCACGGGCGGCCTCCTGGCCCTGATCCTGTCGGACCGCGGCGAGATCGAGGCGCTTGAGGCCGAGGTCGAGGAGTTCGACCAGCGCATCACCGCCGCCGACCTCGAGATCGAGCGGACGCCGGAGCGCGAGGAGCGGGTCGTCGTCTTCCGCGCGGTGGAGGAACGAGAGCTGGCCGTCCTGCCCAGCGAGCAGAAGATCGCCGAGTTCTACCAGGGCCTGAGCAAGTTCTTCGTGGCCGCGGGCCTGCGCTTCCGCGAGCTGCCCGAGAGCCAGCCCGTCGAGAGCGACCTCGCCAAGGGCATCTACGTCACCCGCTCGGTGGTCGAGGGCCAGGGCGAGGCCTCGTCGATCCTCAAGTTCCTGAACATGCTCGAGAACGACCCGCGCCTGGTCTCGATCAAGGGCCTCAAGATCGAGGCCGCGGACCAGCGCAAGAGCGACGACGAGAGCAACGCCCCCCTGCTGCACGACGTCACCGTGCACCTGGAGAGCTACTACTACAACCCGGCCGGCGTCAACATGACCCAGCTGACGATCCAGGGCGAGGAGCAGCGCCTGGAGTCGGCCACCGTGAAGCAGGCCATCGCGGACTTCGTCCCCGAGCGCCCCGCGAAGCACGACCTCAAGATCTCCGCCAGCCGGCGCGATCCGCTCGTGGACCCGCGCGAGCGCCGCGTGCAGGTGAACGAGGAGGCGGCGGCCGCCGACCTGGCCCGCCAGGAGCTGGTGGTCACCGAGCTGGAGGCCACCCTGGCCGACGCTCGCGAGATGGACGAGCAGGTGCGCGCGCTGCTGGCCAGCGGCGAGCTGTTCAAGGCCGACCGCCTGCAGGCCGAGATGGACGTGCGGCTCAACGAGCTGCGCGTGCGCTTGGCGCAGGTCCAGCAGATGAAGACCGTCACGAACGCCACGTTCCTCGGTCGCGTGCTCGCCGTGCAGCAGCGCGCGGACGAGCTCATGGGCCGACGCCTCCCGCGCGAGACCAGCATCACGCGCGCGCTGGCCGAGAAGACGCTCGGCGAGATTCAGGGGAAGTTCGCCCGAGGCCTCTACGCCGAGGTCGCCACGCTGTGCCAGGCCTGGGTGGAGTTCATGAAGGGCAAGCAGGTCGAGCCCGACGCCCAGGCCTCCAACGACGAGATCGCGGCGCTGCGCACGCGCGCCCGCATCCTGGCTGAGACCGAGGGCTTCGCGCTCGTCATCGGTGGCACGATCGTCCATGAGAGCGAGCCCAGCCGCAGCCAGGCGACGATCAACGGCGTCATGACGAAGGTCGGCGACGCCGCGGACACGGCCGGCGAGGTGCGCATCCTGGCCGTGCGCCGCGACGGGGTGGACTTCATCTACAAGGGCGAGACCTTCACCCGCCTACGCAACAGCGGAGGCGCGGCGGGCGGGCCCGCCAAGACTCCGCCCAAGGGGCCCAAGGCCCCCAAGGCGGGGGCCTCACCCAAGGCCGCGCCCCAGCCGACGATCGAGCGCTGAGCCGCGGGCACGAAGAGCCCCGCGGTCCCGAGGGGACGCGCCCTGGGAGCGTGTCGGCCCCCCGGTGGGCCCGCCACGCGGGGGGGAGCCCGCGCGACCTGTCGTCGCTGGTCCGCGATGCCCCTCCTGCCCCCAACGTCACGAGTTGGTCACGGCGAGGAGCCGAACGCGCACACTTTCTGCCTACCTTTGCCTCAACGGGCGCCTGGGCCCTTGGATGCAGAGGCTTGCTGGGCTTTACTTCGCCTGCCGGCAAGCCGATGGGAGGCCTGACGGCAGGCGACCCAAGAAACCCCAGGCAGGGGGCGCGGGGTCGCGGGAGCGCGGCATGCGATCAACACTCTTCTCGACGAGCGTAGGTTCCTGTTGGCGTCGGTCGGGCGCACTGGCCGCCCGGGCGCTGCTTCTCGTGCTGGGCTTGCTGGCCCTGGGCGTGCTGGGGCTGGGCTGGGGGCCCGAGGCCTTCGCCGGCGGCGAGTCCGACCCCGAGAGCTACCGCACGCTCGACGTGGGCGACGGCAAGCTCAGCGTGGACGTGGCCGACGCTCCGTTCGGCCAGGTCGTGCGTGAGCGCATCCAGCCGCGCACGAGCGTGAACATCGTCGTCTCGCCCGAGGCCGAGGCGCAGACCGTCTCGCTGCGCGTCGTCGACCTGCACTGGGTGCTGGTCCTCGACCTGCTCACGCGGCGTATCGGCGGCACCCTGGTGCGCAAGGCGCCCACCCTGCTGCAGATCG
This sequence comes from Planctomycetia bacterium, assembly GCA_031413835.1. Lineage (GTDB taxonomy): Bacteria > Planctomycetota > PLA2 > PLA2 > JAEUHO01 > CAXQZU01. Next base: position 9,237 of record JANOFW010000073.1, on the reverse strand, counting down.
AGCGACCCCAGCCCGTGACGATCGACTTCACGAACGCCGACGCGGTGGAGGTGATCAACGCCATCGCCAAGTTCGGCGACGCCTCGATCATCATCTCCGAGAAGATCTCGGGCAAGGTCACCGTGAGCCTGCGCAACCTGCCCTGGCGCGCCGCGCTCGATCAGGTGGTCAAGACCCTGCGCTACGCCCTGGTCGAGGACGAGTACGGCACGCTGCGCGTCGTCCCCAGCGATCACCTCGACATGGAAGAGGACTACTACCGGTTCCGCTACCTGCGCCCGCACGCGCCTTACAAGGGCGTGATCGCCCCGCAGAGCGGCGGCAAGGGCGGCGGAGGCGCCTCCGGCGGCGGGGGCGGCGGCAGCGGAGGCCAGATCAACGCCAACGTCATCCAGAGCAACGTCTACGTGCCCTCCGACGACCCCGCCGAGGCCGAGAAGAACTTCCCCATCATCGAGGCCCTGCGGCAGATCGTCTCCCCCGAGAAGGGTGACGTGCGCTATATGCCCGACCAGAACACGATCCTCTACACGGGCATCAAGCCGAAGATCCAGCGCCTGAGGAGGATGGTCGAGAACCTCGACGTCGAGCCGCCGCAGATCTTCATCGACATGAGCTTCGTGATCACCAGCAACCAGGACGCTCTCAACGTGGGCCTCAACCCCGGCGACAGCACGGGCCTGGGCATGGGCCTCTCGGGCGCCGACTTCCTGCACATGATGCCCTGGAACATCGGCGGCAGCGGCTCCGACATCGCCTCGCTGATCTCCGGCACGGCCTTCACGCCGCCCGCCTCGAGCACCTTCACCTATGGCCGGCTCGGCACCTCCGAGACGGCCCTGATGTGGAACTTCCTGCAGCGTGACATCTCCTCGAAGGTCGTGCAGGCGCCCAAGCTGCTCGCGCTCGACAACCAGGAGGCCACGGTCTTCGTCGGCGAGACGATCCGCTATGCGCGCAGCGAGGCGGCCACCAACCAGAACGGCGGCCTGCAGTTCTCGGTCGAGGAAGACCCCAACAGCCCGGTGAGCGTCGGCTTCCAGCTGCTGGTGCTCCCGCACGTGATCCCCAGCGAAGACAAGATCATGCTCACGGTCATTCCGCAGCGCCGTGCGCTGTCGGGCAAGAGCAGCCCGCTGCCCGGCTTCGACCGCCTGAGCGTGTCGGGTCAGTTCATCGACCTGCCGCGCGTCAGCAGCACGGCGCTCGTGACCCACATGATCCTGAAGAGCCGCGAGACGGCCGTCATCGGCGGCCTGCTCGAGGAGCGCGAGCAGGGCGGCGTGGACAAGGTCCCGCTGTTCGGCGACATCCCGATCCTGGGCCTGCTGTTCCAGGGCAAGGAATGCACCAAGGTGCGCGAGCACCTGCTGATCACGATCACGCCGCGCATCCTGCGCGGCAGCGACTCGGCCAACTGCCTGATCACCGACGAGCTCATGGGTCGTCAGGAGAAGGTGGCGGCCGAGTACGCCGACCTCTCGGGCCAGGCCGTCACGGCCCATCCGCTCGTGACGGGTGGCGCGTGCCCGCCCCAGCCGTCCGTGCCCGAGGCGGCGCCCATGCCGGTGGCGCCCTCGCGCTGAGGCGCGGCGCGTGCAGGCTCCCTGACGTGGGCTCCCTGAGGTGGGCTCCATGAGCGACGCGGGCTCGAGCAGCGCCGCGCGCGAGGGGCCGGACGGTGCGGCGTTCCTGCGCGGGCGCGTGGCGCTGGTGACCGGCAGCAGTCGTGGGATCGGCCGCGCGATCGCTCTGGCGCTGGCGCGCGCGGGGGCCGACATCGCCGTCCACGGCCGGCGCGTCTCCGACGCGGCCAACTGCGGCGGGGAGGAGACCCAGGCCGAGGTGCGCCTCCTGGGCCGGCGCGCCGAGGTCTTCCACGGCGACATCGCGGTCAAGGCCGAGGTCGAGGCGCTGCTGGACGCCGTGGGCAAGGCCTTCGGGCGGCTCGACGTGCTGGTCTTGAACGCCGCGCGCGCGCCCTTCAAGAGCACGGAGCGGCTGCTGGAGCGCGACGCGCGCCAGCTGATCGACACGAACCTGCTCGGCAACCTGTGGTGCGTGCAGCGGGCCGTCCCGTGGCTCGCCAAGCAGGGCGGCGACATCGTCTACATCTCGAGCCTGGGCTCGCGCTTCATGAACCCGGACTATCCGCTGGGCGTGATGAAGGCGGCCATGGAAGCGCTGGTGCGCCAGTGGGCCGAGGAGCTGGCGCCCAAGGGCATCCGCAGCAACGCGGTGTGCGCCGGGCTGGTCAAGACGGACGCCTTCAAGACCATGCGCCTGATCTGGCCGGGCATCGAGCATCTGCCCGAGGACCTCGTGGTGGCCCCCGAGGAGGTCGCCGATGTGGTCGCCTTCCTGACCAGCCCCGCGGCGCGCGCCATCCGCGGCCAGACGCTGGTGGTGGACCGGGGCCTCTCCAACCGCCTGATCCGGCCCGTGCTGCCCCGCGAGGCGGCTCTCGGCGAGTAGGCCGGCGCGGCGGCCGAGCGCGGGGAGGGCAGGCCGCGACGGCACGGCCCCCCTCAGGACGGTTGCCGGACGCGAGAGCGAACCACCACCGCCCCCCCCCCGCAGAGGGGGTGCGCGGGGAGGCCGCCGGTAGACTTCGCGCCGAGCCGGCCCGGCGTGGCGCCGCGGCTCCGAGGAGCACGTGCGATGGCCTACCCCGTCCCCGAGAGCGCCATCGACGACGAGGTCCGGCGCGCCATCGCCAAGGCGCTCCGTAAGGACGACGCAGCGGTCACGCTGGACGCCTCGATCATCGAGGACCTCGGTGGGACCTCGCTCGACTTCCTCGACATCACCTTCCGACTCGAGCAGGCCTTCGGGATCAAGCTGCCCCACAACCTGCTGGTGGACCAGATCGAGGAGCTCTTCGGCGAGGGCACGGCTGTGGATACCTCGGGCAAGCTCACGCCCGGGGCCGTCGAGGTGGTGCGCCTGCGGCTGGGCGAGCACGAGCGCCTCGCCGGCGAGCTGTTCGCCGACGAGGTTCCCGCGCTGGTCACCACGCGCGCGCTCGCCGGCGGCGTCAAGGAGATCCTGGCAACGCTGCCGGCGGCCTGCGGCTGCGGCGCCTCGGCCTGGAAGCGCGGCGAGGGCGTGAAGGTGGTCTGCGGCGCCTGCGCCAAGGCCCCGGTCTTCTCCGACGGCGACACGCTCACCCAGGGCTGGTTGCGTGCCGCGGCCAAGGAGAAGCGCCTCTTCGTGGGCGCCTGACGTGGGCTCGCCTGGGACGCGGGCGTCTGACGCCGCGGTGCGCCTGCCGGCCACACGCCGTCCCGATGAGGAGCGCGTCGTAGTCACGGGCATGGGCATGGTCACCTGCCTGGGAGGCGACGTGGAGTCCACCTGGGCGGCGGCCCAGGCCGGGCGCTCGGGCGTGCGCGAGCTGACCCTCTTCGATCCGCGCGGGCTCGCCTGCCGCGTGGGCGGCGAGGTGCGCGAGGAGTGCCTGCCCAGCGAGCCGCTCCGGCCCGAGGAGCTCGCCGGGGGCCGGCCGCTGCTGCTGGCCAAGGGCGCGGCGCTCGCGGCCGCGCGCCAGGCTGACCTCGACTCCGTGCCCGGGTGCGAGCGCATCGCCGTGGTGCTGGGGGGGCACGCCAACACGCCCACCCTGGCCGACCTCGAGCTGCTTGCGCGGCACACCGTGGAGCAGGCGCGCGACGAGCAGGCCCGGGTGGACGTGCGCGGGCTCGCCCGCGCGTCGGACTACGGCCCGCACCAGTTCCGCCGCCGCCGTCCCGATCTCGCCCCGGCGCTCCTGGCGCGGGCGCTCGACGCGCGCGGGCCGGCGCTGCCGATCGTCTCGGCCTGCGCCGCCGGCGGGCAGGCCCTGGGCGAGGCGCTCAAGCTGCTGCACGAACGTCGCGCCGACATCGTCGTCGCCGGCGGCACGGAGTGCCAGCTCAACTACTCGGCCTACATCGGCTGCGTGCTGCTGGGCGCGCTGGCCAAGCGGGTGACCGAGCCCAGCAAGGCTTCGCGGCCCTTCGATCGGCGGCGCAACGGGTTCGTCATGGGCGAGGGCGCCGCAATCCTGGTGCTCGAGTCGCTGGCGAGCGCCCGCGCGCGCAAGCGCAAGGTGCTGGGCGAGATCCTCGGCTACGGCGACTCGGCCGACGGCTACCGCATCACCGACATGCACCCCGAGGGCCTGGGCGGCGCCCAGGCAATGCAGGCCGCGCTCGACGACGCGGGGCTGCTGCCCACCGACGTCGAGTACATCAACGCCCACGGCACCTCCACCGCCTTGAACGACCCCACCGAGACGCTGGCGATCAAGCACGTGCTGGGCGAGCACGCCCGGCGCGTGGCGGTCTCGTCGAACAAGTCGATGATGGGCCACTCCTTCGGCGCGGCCGGCGCCATCGAGGCCGTGCTGACCCTTGTGGGCATGGCCAAGGGCGTGATCCTGCCCACGATCAACCTCGAGACCCCCGACCCCAAGTGCGACCTCGACTACGTGCCCAACGTGGCACGCGCGCGGGCGCATCGGGTGGCGCTCTCGAACTCCTTCGGCTTCGGCGGTCAGAACGCCTGCCTGGCCCTGGGAGCCGCCGAGTAGCGCCGCGATGACCTACCGCGCCGCGATCGTCGGCCGGGCTGCGACGACGGCGCTGGGAGCAGACCTGGTCTCGACCTGGGCCGAGTTCGCCGCCGGCCACAGCGCCATGGCGCCCTGGCCTTCGAGCGTGGGCTGGGAAGGCGGCCCACCCTGGTGCGCGCGCATCGTCGATCCCCACGACGGCCCGGAGGAGGATCCCACGCTGCGCATGCTGGGTCGCCACGGCGCGTGGCTCGACCTCGTGGCGCGCCGCGCGCACGAGGAAGCCGGGCTGCGCGCGCTGGCACGCGAGGACGTGGGCCTCTACGTCGCGCTGGGCATGGTGGACTCGCCTCCCGAGGAGCTGGCTCCGGCCGTGCTGGCCTCCCTGGACGCGAACGGGGCCTTCGACCTCGAGCGCTTCTACGCGGGGGGCTTCCGAGCCATGCACCCGCTCTGGCCGCTCTCCATGCTGGGCAACGTGGCCGCGGGCCAGGTGGCGATCGGCCTGGACATCCGCGGCGACAACATCGTCCTGGCCAGCGATGCCTGCGCGGGCACGCGCGCGCTCGCGGAAGCGCTGCGGGCGCTCGAGACGGGGGTGGTGCGCGCCGCCTTGGCGGGCGGGGCGGCCGAGCCGGTGAGCGAGGCGTCGCTGGCGCGGCGCCGCTTCGGGGGCCGTCTCAGGGCCCCCGAGCGGGGCTTCCCCGACGTCGTCAGCGGGCCCGGCGAGGGCGCGGCCGCGCTGGCGCTCGAGGCGCCGGGCTCCGCCGCGGCGCGCGGGGCTCCGATCCTGGGCTGGCTCACTGCCGTCGTGACCGAGCTCGGCTCCGAACCCCACGACGCGGCGGGTCGCGCCTGCCTGGCGGCCCTCGCCGCGGGGGGCCTCGCTCCGGCCGAGCTCGACCTGCTCGTCCTGTGCGGCGACCTGCCGCTTCCGGGGGGGCGGAGCCTCCTGCGCGGCCCGCCGTCGTCGGGCGCTGGCGGCCTGCTCGGCGTCCTGCTCGCGGCGGGGGCACGGCCGCGCTTCGTGTCGCTCGGCGGCGCGCTGGGCGACCTCCTGGGGGCGGGTCCCGCGCTGGGCGCGGCGCTCGCGCTGGAGATGTTCGCGGCCGGTCGGCCGCCTGCCGCGCGCACCACGCGCGTCGAGATCGTGGGCGCGGCGGCGCCCGAACGCGCGCCCACGCGCGCGTTGGTGTGCAATCTCGGCGCCGACGGCCACGTCGGCGCGTTGCTGGTGGAGGCTCCCGCATGCGCTTCTTGATGGTCGATCGCGTGCTTTCGCTCGAGCCCGGCAAGCGCATCGAGACGCTCAAGCTGCCCTCGATCAGCGAGGAGTGCTTCCGCGGCCACTTCACGCGCGCGGCGCTCGTGCCCGGCGCGCTCCTGATCGAGAGCATCGCGCAGTCGCTCGGCCGGCTGATCACCGCCACCTACGACTACAAGGTCGCCATCGCGCTCACCGTGCTGGAGGACGCGAAGGTGGTCCACGATCTGAGGCCGGGGCGTCCGATCACCATCGTCGGCGAGCTGCTGGGCACCAACCCCAAGGGCAGCATCGGACGCGCCGTGGCCACCGCCGAGGGCCGCGAGGTGGCCTCCGTCGGGCGCATGATCTTCATCCAGTTCCCGCACCACGATCCGGAGAGCGTCAAGGCCCGCTTCCGGGTGCTGGGGGAGAGCGTGCCGGGCGACCCGCTGGGGGGCCCGGGGGCGTGAGCGCGCGCGTCGTCGTCACCGGGCTGGGTTGGGTCACGCCCCTGGGGCACGACCTCGAGGGCGTCTTCGCGGCCCTGGCGGCGGGACGCTCCGGCCTGCGCGCCCCCAGCAGCCAGGCAGGAGGCCTGCCGCCGGTCCACGCCGTGGGCGAGGTGCCGGCCGCCGATCTCGAGGCCCTGCGCGCCGAGGATGCGCAGGCCGCCGCCGGCGGCGACCCGCGCCTGCTGTTCGCCGCCGCTGCCGCGCGGCGGGCCCTGGCCGACGCCGGGCTGGACGGCGCTCCGGCGCGTGGGCGCGCCGGCCGCGGGGGCGTCGCCCTCGCCAGCGGTCCAGGCGTGCACCGCATCGAGGACGCGGCCCGGGGCCTGGACCCGGCCGGACGCTTCGACGCGCAGCGCTTCCACGCCACCCTGAGCGAGCATGCCGCCGACAGCAACCTGCGGCACGGCGCCTCCTCGCCGGCGGCCTTCCTCGCGCGGCGGGTGGGCGCTCGAGGGCCCGTCTTCGCCCCGGTCACGGCCTGCGCCGCGGGAGCGCAGGCCCTCGGGCTCGCGCTGCGCGCCCTGCGCGCCGGGGAGGCGGACTGGATGCTGGCCGGCGGCGCCGACTCGCGCGTGGCCTCCATCGGCCTGGTGTGGTTCGTGCTCCTGGGCGCCGCCGCGGCGCCGGACGGCCCGCCGGCGGAGGCCTGCCGACCCTTCGACCGGCGTCGCACGGGCGTGGTGGTGGGGGAGGGCGCGGCGGTGGCCGTGCTCGAGACCGAGGCGCACGCGCGTGCGCGGGGAGCCCGCATCCGGGCCGAGCTGGTGGGCTACGGCGCCTCGCTGGACGCCTACCGCGCCACCGCACCGTGTCCCGACGGCCGGGGCGCCGCTCAGGCCATGTCCCGCGCGCTCGAAGACGGCGGCCTCTCGCCCGAAGACGTGGACCTGGTCAACGCCCACGGCACGGGCACCAAGCGCAACGACCCCGCCGAGGTGGCCGCGGTCAAGACGGTCTTCGGGGCCCACGCTCGGCGTTTGGTCGTGCCTGGGCTCAAGTCTATGCTGGGCCACATGCTCTCGGCCTCCGCGGCGGTGGCTTTCGCGAGCACCGTCCTGTCCGTGGAACGCGACCTCGTGCCGCCCACCGCCACCCTCCGCGAGCCCGACCCGCTCTGCGACCTCGACCACGTAGCGGGCGTGGGGCGGCGGCTCGAGGTCCGCGCCGCGCTGGTGAACGCCTTCGCCTTCGGAGGCAACAACGCGGTGCTCGCGCTGCGCAAGTGGACCGGAGGCGCGCGATGAGCGCCACGCTCGCCGGTCGCGTGGCGCTGGTGACGGGCGGCTCGCGCGGCATCGGCGCGGCCACCTGCCGGCGTCTGGCCGCTGCGGGCGCCACGGTGGTGGTCAACTACGTCCGTCAGGCGCAGGCGGCCGAGGACCTCGTGGCCGCCATCGCCGGGGCCGGCGGCAGGGCCGAAGCCGTGGCGGGCGACGTCAGCGACGACGCGGCGGCCCAGGCGCTCGTCGAGGGCCTGCTCGCGCGGCACGGGCGGCTCGACGTGGTCGTGAACAACGCCGGGATCATCAAGGACTCGCTGCTCTTGAGCATGCGCCCCGAGCACTGGCGGCGCGTGCTGGCCGTGGACGTGGACGGGGTGTTCCACGTGACCCGCCACGCGTTGACGGCGATGTGGAAGGCCGGCGGCGGCAGCATCGTGAACGTGGCCTCGGTGGCGGCGATCCGCGGCGGGCGCGGCCAGACCAACTACGCGGCCGCCAAGGGCGCGGTGGTCTCTTTCACGCGCGCGGTGGCGGTCGAGGTGGCCGAGCGCGGCATCCGGGTCAACGCGGTGCTGCCGGGCTTCATCGACACCGACATGACCGCGATGGTCAAGCGCCGTGCCGGCGACCAGGTGCTCGCGCGCATCCCCATGGGTCGCCTGGGCGTGCCCGACGACGTGGCCGCCCTGGTTCTGTTCCTGGCCGGCGACGAGGCGGCCTACATCACCGGACAGGGGTTCGTGGTGGACGGCGGGATGTCCGTCGCGTGAGCGCGCGCGTCCCCTCCTCGAGCGCGCCTGCGCCCGCTTTCCCGCGCCCCGGCGTGGGCGTGGACGTGGTCGACGGCGCCGCGCTGGCGCGACGGCTCGAGGAGCAACCCGGTCTCGCCGGCGTGCTCTTCACTCCGGCCGAGCGCGCGGCGAGCGCCGCGAGCGCCGTCCCCGCGCGCCGGCTCGCCGCCTGCTTCGCGGCCAAGGAGGCCTTCGTGAAGGCGCTCGGTCGCGGCCTGAACGCGACCGGTCCCGATGGCTGGCTGCTGGAGGTCGAGGTGGCGCTGGACGCCGACGGCGTGCCTGGCCTGCGGCTGGGGGCGGCGCCCCGCCGCGCCTTGCGCCGCCGCGGGCTCGGGGCCCCGCGGCTCGCGCTGGCGCACGCGGGCGGCGTGGCCCTCGCCACGGTGATGCTCTTCCCTGGGGCGCGGGGCGCCCCGGACGAAAGGACCTGCTGCCCATGAGGTACTTGCTGGTGGACCGCATCGCCGAGCCGCGCCCCGGCGCCGCCATGACCGGCTGGAAGAACGTGGCCATGAGCGAGGACTACCTCGAGTGGCACTTCCCCGAGCAGCCCATCGTGCCGGGCACGCTGGTGCTCGAGGCGTTCGCGCAGCTGGCGGGCTGGCTCGAGGCGGCGTCGAGCGGGTTCACGCGGTGGTTCCTGCTCGACCGCGTGGCGAGCGCGCGCTACTTCGGTGCGGCGCTGCCCGGGGACCGGATCGACCTCGTCGTGACCGCGGTGAAGACGGACGACCCGGCGCGGCGCGCGTACCAGGCGGAGAGCCGCGTGGGCGGCGAGCGGCGCGCGCTCGTCGAGTTCGAGGGGCCGGTCGTGGACCTCGAGTCGCTCGAGTCGCGCGCGCAGGTGGAGCGCACCTACGGAGTGCTGCTCGGCAAGGTGCTCTACAAGGGCGACGCTCCGGCCTCG
>JANOFW010000072.1:0-3254 GCA_031413835.1 Planctomycetia bacterium | reverse complement strand
GCCGAGCCCAGGCGCTTCCAGGGCTCGGGGTCGGCCGTGTCCTGCTCGGCGGCGCGCTTGTAGCCGCCGATGGCGGCCTCGAGCTGGTTGGCTTGCACGGCCGACTCGCCCAGGGCCATCAGCGTGCCCTTGTGGTCGGGGTTCTTCGCCAGCGCGCGGAAGGCGGCGGCCATGCGCTTCATGGGCTCACGGCTGCCGCCGAGGCTCATGCCCGAGAACATCCCGCCGAAGAGCCCCTTGCCGCGCGTCTCGGCCAGCTTCTTGGCTGCCGCGAAGAAGCCCTCGACCGCCTCGGCGTCGTTGGCTTCGAACTGGAAGGCCTCGACGTAGATCTGCACGGCGAGGTCGTAGTTCTTGCGGCGGAAGGCCTCCTTGGCCTTGTTCTTCAGGTCGTCGAACGCCATGCAGAGCCTCCGGTCGGGGAGCCGATCCTAGCCCTTCCGCGCTCGGCGGTCCACCGCTCCCCGTGCGTCGTGTGCCAGGGCCGCTGGGCATGGCTATGCTGTTGCCAGATGCGACTCGAGATCGTCCTCTGGCCGGACCCCGTCCTGCTCGCGGGCACGCAGCCCGTGGCGCGCGTGGACGCAGGCCTGCGCGAGATCGTGGCCGAGATGCGCCGCGTCCTGTTCGAGCTCAAGGGCGTGGGGCTGGCGGCGCCGCAGGTGGGGGTGGCACAGCGGTTGATGCTGGTGTGCCCCAGCGGCGAGCCGGGCACGGAGCAGGTGCTCATCAACCCGCGCATCCTCTCCTCGAGCGGCTCGCAGGTGGGCGAGGAGGGCTGCCTCTCCTTTCCCGGCATCTACGGCCGCGTCGAGCGCGCCCAGAACGTGCTGCTGGCCTACCAGGATCTCGACGGCCGCCCCCAGGAGCTCTCCCTGGAGGGCTTCGTGGCGCGCATCGCGCAACACGAGGGGGACCATCTCGAAGGCAAGATCTTCATCGATCGCATGCTGGCCGGTGACCGCCTCGAGGCCGAGCCCCAGCTGGCCGAGCTGCGGGCGCGTTTTGCCGCCGCCACGCCCGGCCGTCGCTGAGCGGGACGCCGCGCATGCGCACGCACGCCGGGCTCGCCGGGATCTCGCCGGTGCTCTTCCGCCGCCCGGTCGTGACGGTGGGGGTCTTCGACGGCCTCCACCGCGGCCACCGCCACGTGCTCGAGCACCTGCGCTCCCTCGCCGCGCGGCTGGGGGGCGAGTCGGTCGTGCTGACCTTCGAGACGCATCCCCTGGCGGTGATCGCGCACGCGCCGCCCCGCCAGATCCTCTCGGTGGCGCACCGCCTGCGCCTGCTCGAGAGGCTGGGCATCGACGGCGTGCTGCTGCTGCCCTTCGACGAGCGGCTGCGCGAGCTCAGCTACGAGCGCTTCACCGAGGAGGTGTTGGTCGAGGGCCTCGCGATCCGTGGCCTGCTCTTCGGCTACAACGGCAACTTCGGCAAGGACGGCCGCGGCAACGCCCGCACCCTCGCCCCCCTGGGCGCCGCCCACGGCTTCGTGGTCGAGGAGGCGCCGGCGGTCGCCCTGGGCGAGCGTCCCATCTCCTCGAGCCGCATCCGCGACGCCATCGAGCAGGGCGACCTCGTGGCCGCCGCCGACATGCTCGGCCGCCCCGTCTCGCTCTTTGGCAAGGTGGTCCGCGGCGACGGCCGCGGCCAGGAGCTGGGGTTCCCCACCGCCAACGTGGACCTCGAAGGCGAGATCCTGCCCCCCGCCGGCGTCTACGAGGTGCGGGCCGAGATCCGCGGCCGCCGCTTTGCCGCCGTCGCCAACATCGGCGTCCGCCCCACCTTCACCTCCGGCAGCGCCTCCGTCCTGCCCACCCTGGAGGTCCACATCCCGGGCCTCTCCGACGACCTCTACGGCGAGGGCCTGGAGGTCGAGCTCCTCCGCAAACTGCGCGACGAGCGCCGCTTCCCCTCCCGCGAGGCCCTCGTGGCCCAGATCCGCGCCGACGTGGCCGCCGTCCTCGGCTCCCAGCCCCCGCTCTCACGCTGAGCGCCTCCGCCGCGGGCCCTCCTCGCCCGCCGCAGCCTCCACCCCGGAGAAAACGCTTGGCCCCCCCGCGCCCCCCGGTGTCTCATCGTCCCCCCGACAGATCTCCGGCCAGGTAGCTCAGCTGGTAGAGCATGCGACTGAAAATCGCAGGGTCGCCGGTTCAACTCCGGCCCTGGCCACCATCCCCCGCTCACGACCCAGGGGGGCTGGGGGTGAGGCGGGTCGGCGCCCGGTCCCGGCGTCCATGGCCGCGCGGGCGGGGCCCAGCCTCCGGGTAGGCTCGCTGGCGAGGCTGCCCGCGGAGGGACGACCGGATGGAAGAGCGGATCCGTTTGGCGCTCGATCGGGTCGTGGCGAGCGCGAAAGAGGCCTTCGGCGAGGACCTGCGCTCCGTCGTGCTCTACGGATCGGGCGCGGAGGATGCCCTGCGGGCCACCTCGGACGTGAACCTGATCGTGGTCCTGCGGGCGTTCGACGAGGCCCGGGCGGCACGTGTCCGTGACGTGGTGGTCTTGGCGGCGGCGGCCATCCGCCTGCGGACGATGTTCCTGCTGGAGAGCGAGGTGGCGGAGGCCGCGGAGGCCTTCGCCGTGAAGTTTGAGGACGTGCAACGGCGCCATCGGGTCCTGGCCGGCACGGACCCGTTCGCGAACCTCCACGTTCCGCGCGAGGCTCTGCTCCGCCGGCTCAAGCAGGTGCTCCTCAACCTGGTGTTGCGCTTGCGCGAGCAGGTCGTGACGCTGGGCGACGACGAGGCGGCGCTGGTGCGCGCCGCTGCCGAGGCCGCGGGGCCCCTGCGCGCCTGCGCTGCGGAGTTGCTCGGCCTGGAGGGCCAGGCCCCGCGTTCGCCGCGAGAGTCGCTCGTGGTCGTGGCGGGCGAGAGCCTTGAGGCGCTTTCGACGGCGCGCGAGACCGGAGCGCTGCCCTCGGGCACGGCGCTGCCTCTCGTGCTGAAGTTGATCGGATTGGCCGATCGCATGCGCGCACGCGTGGCGCGGATCGCATGAACCCCTTCGATCTCAGGGGCCCGGAGTTTCTTCTCTTCTATCTGCTGCTCGCGCTCCTCACGTTCGCCGCTTTGGGCCTCTGGGCTCGCTTCCGAGGGGCGCCGCCGAAGGGCGTCGGCCTGCTGCGAGACGCCTACCTCATCGCGGGCCTCCGCGGCGGCGAGAACGAGGTCGCGCGCCTGGCGATCTTCTCGCTCCTGGCACGCGGCATCGCCACGCGTGTCGGTCGTCGGGACGTCCAGATGAAGGAGTCC
>JANOFW010000071.1:0-2988 GCA_031413835.1 Planctomycetia bacterium | reverse complement strand
CCAATTCGCCGAAGACGCCGAAGCCGTCATCGTCGTCGAGGTAGCCCTGGGTCCACCAGTACTCCGGCCCGATGCCGGCCCAGCCGTAGAGGCGGCCCGAGATCGGGAAGTCGTAGGTGAACTTGATGCCCACGTGGTGATACTCGCCGCCGTCCTTGGTCGGCTGCGGGGGGTTCGCCCGGTCGTACTGGCCGCTGTGATAGCGGTAGAAGAGGTCCAGGCCCCAGCAGCCGCAGAAGGTGCGGCCCACGTCGAAGCCCCAGTACCAGCAGTCCTCGGCCGAGTCGTCGCCGAACTGCCAGGCACGTCCGAAGACGCCCGTCAGGTACCACATCGAGATGCCGTCTGAGCAGGGCATGCCGCAGCCGCTCCAGCAGCGCGAGGGCGCCGCCGTCGGGGCGGGCGCGTAGGCGCCGCCCTGGCTCACGTAGGGGGCCGACTCCACCACGGTCGAGGCGGGGGGCGCGGGGGGCGCCGCCGGTCCCGTCCACGTGCCGCTCACCGGGGTGGGGGCGTCTTGGAGCGAGCCGCTCGGGGGGGTGGTCCAGCCCGACTGGCCGGCACCCGCGATCGAGGACGAGTCGCCCGTGGCCGGACCTGCCAGGGCGAGCAGCGACACGAAGGCCCCTAGGCCCACCTGGGAGACGAAAGCGCGCATGCAAACCCTCCACCACGGCTCAGGAGCCAGGCCGTCCCGGCAGAGTCACCCCTGCCGGCGGCCATCGGGCTCCTGCCCTGCCGTGCGAAGGGCTCAGAGTAGGGGCCCTGCGAGCCCTCTGCAAGTCCCCACGCGACGAGACCGCGCGTCCGATGTCGTCACAACTTGCGTCCTGATCCGCTGTAAGGTCGATGGATGCCCCGCATCACCGCGCCGCGGCTGCCGTCCCTCCCGGCCAGCCCCGGCCCCTTCGACGGTCGGGCCCTGACGAAGGGCGAGGACCTGGTCGCGGTCGGTGGGGAGGTCTTGCCCGACCTCGTCTGGCACGCCTACCAGCACGGCGTCTTCCCCTGGTACGAGGAGGGCGGGGCGGTCCTGTGGTGGTCACCCGATCCGCGCGGCGTGCTCCCGCTGGCCGACCTCCACGTGGCCCAGCGCCTCGAGCGCACCCTGGCCGGCGGCCGCTTCCGGGTCAGCCGCGACACGGCCTTTGCCGAGGTCATCCACGCCTGCGCCCGGGAGCACGCCGACGGCGTCTGGATCCACCCCGAGATGGAGGCCTGCTACACGGCGCTCCACCATGCGGGCCGCGCCACCTCTTTCGAGGTCTGGCGCGAGGGCCGGCTCGTGGGGGGGCTCTACGGCGTGGCGGTGGGTCGCGTCTTCTGCGCGGAGAGCATGTTTCACCGCGAGCGCGACGCCTCGAAGGTCGCGCTCGTCGAGGCCTGCCGGCGCCTGGCGCTCCAAGGAGTCGAGCTGCTCGACGTGCAGTTCGTCACCCCGCACCTGGCGCGCTTCGGCGCGCGCGCCATGCCGCGGCCGGACTACCTCGCCCTGCTCCCCAGGTGAACGGCGAGCGAGGCGGCGGCGCTCAGTGCGCTCGAGGGCTCGAACCGCGGCCGGCGAGGCGCAGGCGCGCCTGGGCGGAGCGGATCAGGGCCGCGCGCGCCGCCGCGGCCGGCTCGTCGGCGGGCACGCAAGCCACGGCCTTGTCGAGCTCGGCCTGAGCACCTGCCGCGTCGAGCTGCTCGACGAGCAGCACGCGCTCGGCCAGCACGGTCACCTGGTTGTCGAACACCTCGGCCACGCCGCCCTCGAGGTACCAGCGCCTGGGCCGGTCGCCGCCCGCGTCGATGCGCAGCTCTCCGCAGCCCAGCGCGCCCACGTACGGCGCGTGCAGCGGGAAGAACGCCACCTCGCCGTCGTGGCCGGGCACCACCACGCTGAGGGCCTCGCCGTCGAAGACCGCCCCTTCCGGCGTGACGATGCCGACGCGCAGGCGCCCCGAGGTGGCGCGTGCGGCGGTCGCCTGCGGCGTGCTGGAGTGCGGCGTGCTCATCGTGCGCTCCTGGCCCGTCCTAGGACTTCGTGCCCATGCGTTCGGCCTGCTGGGCGGCCTCCTCGATCGTGCCCACGTACATGAAGGCGGCCTCGGGCAGGTGGTCCCACTTGCCGTCGCACAGCTCCTTGAACGAGCGGATCGTCTCGGCGAGAGGCACGTTCGCCCCGGCCTTGCCGGTGAAGGCCTCGGCGACGAAGAAGGGCTGCGAGAGGAAGCGCTCCATGCGGCGCGCGCGCTCGACGAGCACCTTGTCCTCCACGCTGAGCTCCTCGACGCCCAGGATGGCGATGATGTCCTGCAGCTCCTTGTAACGCTGCAGGATGCGCACCACCTCGCGTGCCACCTTGTAGTGCTCGGCGCCCACGTACTGCGGGTCCATGATGCGCGAGCTGGAGGAGAGCGGGTCCACGGCCGGGTAGATGCCCTTCTCGGCGATGCGGCGCTCGAGCACCGTGGAGGCGTCGAGGTGCGAGAAGGCCGTGGCCGGCGCGGGGTCGGTCAGGTCGTCGGCGGGCACGTAGATGGCCTGGATCGAGGTGATGGCGCCGCGCGTGGTCGAGGTGATGCGCTCCTGCATCTCGCCCATCTCGGTGGCCAGGGTGGGCTGGTAGCCCACGGCGCTGGGCATGCGGCCCAGCAGGGCCGAGACCTCGGAGCCGGCCTGCGTGAAGCGGAAGACGTTGTCCACGAAGAGCAGCACGTCGGTGCCCTTGGTGTCGCGGAAGTACTCGGCCATGGTCAGCGCCGCGAGGCCCACGCGCAGGCGCGCGCCCGGCGGCTCGTTCATCTGGCCGAAGACCATCACGGTCTGGTCGAGCACCGACTTGCCCGTGTTGCCGATCTTCGCCTCCTGCATCTCGAGCCACAGGTCGTTGCCCTCGCGCGTCCGCTCGCCCACACCGGCAAACACCGAATAGCCGCCGTGCTGCGTGGCGATGCGGGCGATCATTTCCTGAATGACGACCGTCTTGCCCAGGCCGGCGCCGCC
>JANOFW010000070.1:0-2477 GCA_031413835.1 Planctomycetia bacterium | reverse complement strand
AGCGTCAGGGCGAAGAGCGCCTCGTCGTCCTTGAGCCGGCGGTCGCGCTCGAGCGTGTCGTGCAGGGCATCGAGCGCTTCGGGCACGGGCATGCGTCCCAGGGCGAGCACCGCGGCCTGGCGCACGGCGCTCTCCTTGGAGCGCAGCGCGCGCGCGACCTCGCGCGCGAGGGCCTTGTCGCCGACACCCCGGGCGGCCGCGAGCGCCTCGACCTGCGCCTCCTCGTCGCTGCCGCCCAGCGCCTCCTTGAGCTGCTGGGTGAGCTCGGCCGCCGAGGCCGCGGGCACGACCGGCGCCGGCGGGGCCGGGCTGGGCTTGGCGATCTTCGGGGGGTCTTCCGCGCCGGCCGCCGCGGGCCAGGCCAAGAGGCACGTCAGGCACGTGCCGAACACGAGGATGCGCATGGGAGCCTCCGCCGCTGGGGGGGCCATCTTGCACGCCGGGCGCACGCCCGTCCAGCGCTCCCGGAGCCACGCGCTCGGATCGGCGCGGCCGCCGTCCGGCGGCTCAGAAGTGGATCGTGAAGCCGAGCTGGGGCCCGGCCAAGGTGACGTCCACCACGAAGCGGTTGGCCGTGTTGCGGTCGTACTTCACGCCGAGCACGCTGTAGCCGGCGAACAGCGAGCACCAACGGGCCAGGCGGAAGTGCACCTCGGCCGCCGCCGTCCAGCAGTACTCCGAGCCATCGTCGATGCCGGTGCCGATGTCGGCCAGGACGCGTACGTTCCAGCGCGGGGAGATCCACCAGCGGGTCTCCAGGCCGACGATGCCGTCCAGCCAGTCGCTCGATCCCTGTGCGTTGTTGACGGTCAGGTCCACGTCGAAGTAGCGCACACCGGCGTAGGGCGTGAACGTGATGCACGAGTCGCAGCGCCCGAAGGCGGGCACGCGCCACGCCTCGTAGCCCACGACGGCCCTGGCGATGAGCACCTCGAGCTTCACGCTCGTCGTGCTGTTCCCAACGGTCCAGTCGACGTCGCTGCCGATGCGCGCCCCGTAGCCGTCCACCAGGCCCCACCAGCGCTTCCAGCTGCCTTCGACGCGCCCCACGAAGGCGAACTCGAGCTCGGTGATCGCCTCCTTGACGAGCACGAAGCGATCGAAGAAGCCGCCGTCCGTGCTGGCCTCCTGCGTGCCCGTGGCCAGGGTTCCCGTCACGCCCGGCACCCAGATGGGCAGGCTCAGGTCCAGCCGCCCGCGAGGTCCGCAGCAGCTCGAGGCGCTGCCGTAGACCGGCGTGAAGGGCAGCTCGAGCTGTGCGCCGTCGCCGATGACGGTCGCCGCGGAAGGCGCAGGGGGCGCGGGGGGCAGGTCGAGCGTGTCGGCGTGGGCCGGGGCGGCCAGCGCGCTGAGGAACAGACCGAGGAGGACCGAGAGGCTGGCCCGCATCATGCTCGCGCTCCACCGGGGGGAGGGCGCAGGCTAGCCGATGGTCGCCCGCGTGGCGCTCAGAAGCTGAAGGTGAAGGCCAGGAAGGGGCCGCTCAGCTGCACGTCGAAGATGTAGGTCCCGTCCTCACGATCGACGTCGAGCACCTTCCAGCCCAGCAGGGTCGAGAAGCCGCGCGAGAAGCGGTAGCCCACGGCGGCCAGCGCCGACCAGGCGAAGTCGCTACCCACGCCGAACCCGCCGACGTCGGCCTCGGCCACGAAGATCCAGCTGCGGCTCTCGATGGCCAGGTGCAGGCCAACGAACGGATCGACCCAGTCGTTGGAGCTGTCCACGGTGTTGGGCGCAGCCGTCGCCGTGTTCGCCATCTCGATGCCGGTGGCGTAGTAGCGCAGGCCGGCGTAGGCGTCCAGGCACCAGGTGGGCGCGCAGGCGTCACAGCCCATGCGCCCGCCGGCCACCACGTAGCCCAGCGAGGCGTAGGCGGTCCAGAAGGAGACCTCGGCGTCGAGCGACACGCCGGCTTCCACGAACTCGGCGGAGTCCGCCAGCGTCGAGCCGTCCACGCCGACATTGAGGCGCCACTTGCCCCACTCCGCGCGCACGCGAGCGTCGAGGGCGAACTCGACCTTGTCGAGGAGCTCAAGCGTGTCGGTCCAGTCCGCGTCCACGTCCGCGCTGCGGCCGTTGTCGCCGATCGTGCCGTCGATGCCCCAGACCCACAGGCCCAAGGTGACGTTCCAGCGCACCCCAGGCACGCAGCACGGGTCCGCCGAGGCGTCGGGGCAGCACACGGCGCCGGCGCTCGCCGGCGGGGGCGCGGCGGGGAGTTCGACGGCAGCGGGGGCCGCGGCTCCGTCGGGAGAGGCCCAGGCCTCCGAGGCCAGGGCCATCGAGGCGAGGGGCAGGGCTAGGGCAAGCAACGTACGCACGGGGAGTCCTCCGATGGGTGCCCGGATCCTAGCCAGCGCCGTCCACGCCTGCCAACCGCCATCTCGAACTGCGTTCGCTGCCTGGGCGGTCCGCCCCTTTCGTCGTATCCTCGATTCCGTCCGCGCCCCGGAGGGATGGCCGAGCGGTCGAAGGCA
>JANOFW010000069.1:0-1875 GCA_031413835.1 Planctomycetia bacterium | reverse complement strand
CGCCGCGCGCGCCTTGTCGTTCGTGCCGACGTGGAACGCGATGACGATCGCCTGCGACGTGCCGGCCAGGTTGACGTCGTTCTCGGTGACCTGGCCGACGCCGGCGAAGAGCACCTTGACCTCGACCTCCTCGTGCTTCAGCTCCGACAGGGCGCTCTTCAGCACCTCGACCGAGCCCTGCACGTCGGCGCGCACGATCAGGTTGATCGACTTGCGCGCCTTGTCGGCGACGGCCTTCATCAGCGAGTCGGCCGTGACCGTCTGACGGCGGTCCTGGCTCAGCTGCATCGCGCGGTTCTTCTTCTCGCGCTCGGTGCCGACTTCCTTGGCCTGCGCGATGTTCTCGACGACGTAGAACTCCTCGCCCACGCCCGGCAGCGCCGAGAGACCGGTGACCTCGACCGGCATCGCCGGCGGCGCCTCGTCGACCGGGCGGCCGCGGTCGTCGAACATGGCGCGCACCTTGCCGTAGCCCTCGCCGGCCAGGATCACGTCGCCGCGCTTGAGCGTGCCGTCCTGCACCAGCAGGTGCGCGACGATGCCCTTGCCCTCGTTGATCTGGGCCTCGAGCACGATGCCCTTGGCCGGACCCTTCGGGTGGCTGCGCAGCTGCAGCACTTCGCTCTCGAGGAACACGCGCTCGAGCAGCTCCTCGAGGCCCGTGCCCTTGAGGCCCGAGACCGGCAGCATGGCGGTGGTGCCGCCCCATTCCTCGGGCTGCAGGCCGAGGGCCGCGAGCTGGCTCTTGACCCGCTCGGGGTTGGCGCCCGCCTTGTCGATCTTGTTGAGCGCCACGACCACCAGGGTCTTGGCGGCGCGCGCGTGGTTCAGGGCCTCTTCGGTCTGCGGCATCACGCCGTCGTCGGCCGCGACGACCAGCACCACGATGTCGACCGCGTTGGCGCCGCGCGCGCGCATGGCCGTGAAGGCGGCGTGGCCGGGCGTGTCCACGATCGAGAGCGTGTGGCCGTGCTTCGTGGTGACCTGGTAGGCGCCGATGTGCTGGGTGATGCCGCCGGCCTCGCTGTCGGCGATCTGCGAGGAGCGGATGGTGTCGATCAGCGTGGTCTTGCCGTGGTCGACGTGGCCCAGGAAGGCCACGCAGGGCGCGCGCTTGGCGAGCTTCTCCTCGCCCACGGCCTTGCGGCTCTCGGCCAGTTCCGCGATCAGCGCCGTCTCGGCCGCGATCTCGGTCTTGACCTCGAGCTGCACGCCGAACTCCTCGGCCAGGAGCATGGCGGTGTCGTTGTCGATGATCGAATTGATGTTGATGCCGAACCCGACCTGCTTCATCGCCTCCTGCAGGACCTGGTTCTCCTTGACCGCCAGGGTGTTGGCGAGCTTCTTGATCGAGACCGGGGCCGCGATCGCCAGCACGCCGCCCGAGAGCGGTGAGGCGGTGCCGCTCTCGCGGCGCGCGTCGCCGCGCGAGCGGCCCGTGGTCTGGGTGGGCGACGTCGGTCCGCGCCTGCGCCGCAGGAAGCGGCCTTGCTCGCGGTCGCGCAGCTGCTGCGCTGTCATGGCGCCGCGCGTGGTGTCGCCGCGCACGACGCCGGCCTTGCGGTCGCGGCCCATGGTCGGCTTGACCTCCGGCACGACGTCGTCCGAGGAGCGCAGGCGGCGGGACTCGGGCTTGATGGGCTGCTGGCGCTGGAACTGCGCGGGGTCGATGAAGCCGACCACCTTGCCGCTGCGGCGCTTGGTCGAGGGGCGCACGATGCCACTCTCGACCTCGCCGGCCGGAAGCGGGGGCTGGACGGGGGCCGGACTTGCCTCGGCCACGAGGGGCGCTCCTCTCGCGCGCGCCGGAGTACCGCTACCTGCAACGCTCGATTCAGGCGTTCCCCGCGGCCGAGGTGTTCGCCGAGCAGATGC
>JANOFW010000068.1:0-1829 GCA_031413835.1 Planctomycetia bacterium | reverse complement strand
CGAGTACACCATCGAGCACCACACCGGCGGGCGCGAGACGATCCGGGTCGAGACAGCGCTGGTGTCGATCGGGCGCCTGCCGAACACCAGCGGGCTCGGGCTCGAGGACATCGGGGTGAAGCTCGATGCCTGCGGGCATGTGGTGGCCACCGACACGCGCACCAGCGTGTCCAACATCTACGCGGTGGGCGACGTGACGCTCGACGTGGCGCTGGTGAGCGTGGGTGAGATCGAGGGTCGCCACGCGGCCGAGCTCATCGCCGGGCACACCAAACAGTCGCTCGCGCACCGACTCGTGCGCACCTCCACGCAGGCCTACAACCGCCCCGAGGAGATCGAGCGCCTGGCCGACGCGCTGCTCTTGGAGCTGGCGGCCGAACGGCGCTGAGCAGCGGACGGCGCGTGCGGAGAGTCAGGGGGGCCGGGGGGGCGCGCGTGACTCGACGGGCCGGCGCGACGAGCACCCGCCAACGAGCGAGGCCGGAGAGGCGGCGCCTCTCCGGCCTCGGCGGACGAGATGCCAGCGAGCTCAGCGCGGCGCGCCCTGCCCCTGGTTGGCGCCCTGCTTCTGGGCGCGCCTCGCGGCGTGCTCGGCCTTGCAGGCCTCGCGCGCAGCGCCGCGCTCGGCGTCGTCGAGCTTGCCGTCGGCGTTCGCATCGAAGCGCCTGACGATCTCGGCCTTGCGCTCGGCGCGCTTGGCCTCACGGGCTGCCTTCGCCGCCGCGCGCTCGCTCTCGCCGAGCGTGCCGTCCTTGTCGGTGTCGAAGCGCGCCAGCATCTCGGCCTTGCGCTCGGCGTGCTTCTGCTCGCGGGCCGCCTTGGCCGTCGCGCGCTCGCTCTCATCGAGCTGGCCGTCCCTGTTGGCGTCGAAGCGCTCGAGCACGTGGGCCTTCAGGGCCCCGTGGCGCATCTGCCGCCCGGCGTGACGCCGCTCGAGCGGCCCGACGCGGCCGTCGGCGTTGCCATCGGCGCGCGCGACGAAGGCCGCCTTCGCGGCCTGGCGCTCGCTCTCGTCGAGCTGGCCGTCCTTGTTGGCGTCGAAGCGCTCCAGCACGCGGGCCTTCAGGGCCTCGCGCCCGGCGCCGCAGCGCCCACGGCGCCCGTCCCCGCGGCCAGCCCCACGACCGTCGCCGTCGCCGGCGCGAGCGGGAACGGCCACCAGGGCCAGGAGGGCGAGGGAGGCAATCATCAAGAGAGAGGTACGGATCATGGGAGGTCTCCAGGGGGAAGGCCGCGACCCTCAGGTCGCGGCACCGGCCGATGTCGGGCCGGCAGGAGGTTCAACCCTACGCGTGCCCGCAGGTCGCGCCCCGGCCGCCCCAGGGCCCGCGGCGCCTGACAACGCCCCGACGGCCGCCGCAACTCCCGCGTCCGCCCCGCGTCGAGAGGTAGACTCGTTCCGTCGTCCCCGCGGGAGGCCCCCCATGATCGACCGTCGCAACCTGCTCCGTGCGGCCGCCGGTGCTGCGGCGGCCGGCGCTGCCGCCGGCACCTTTCTCGACGGGGCGGCCCACGCAGACGGCACGCCCGCCCCCCCGGCCCCCCGCATCACGGTTCGGGGCGCAGCCGAGC
Organism: Planctomycetia bacterium; assembly: GCA_031413835.1. GTDB lineage: Bacteria > Planctomycetota > PLA2 > PLA2 > JAEUHO01 > CAXQZU01. The sequence goes on along the minus strand of JANOFW010000068.1, from coordinate 257 downwards.
GCGGCCACGCCAACCACGGCTGGCTCGACACCTACCACTCCTTCTCCTTCGCCTCCTACATGGACCCGCGGCACATGGGCTTCCGCGGGCTGCGGGTGATCAACGAGGACAAGATCACTTCGGCCAAGGGCTTCCCCATGCACCCCCACCGGGACATGGAGATCGTCACCTACGTGCTCTCCGGCGCCCTCGAGCACAAGGACAGCCTGGGCAACGGCGGCGTGATCACGCCGGGCAAGGTGCAGCGCATGAGCGCC
>JANOFW010000067.1:0-15331 GCA_031413835.1 Planctomycetia bacterium | reverse complement strand
GCCGGATCGACGATACCCGCGTCGAACATGTTGACGAAGCGGTGGTCCTTGGCGTCCCAGCCCTTGGCGCCGCCGGCGGTGCGCACCTCGTCCACGATCACGCTGCCGTCCTCGCCGGCGTTGGCCGCGATCTGGCGGAGCGGCGCCTCGAGCGCGCGGCGCACGATGGCCACGCCCATCTGCTCGTCGGCATCCGCGACCTTGAGGCCCTCGAGCGACTCGACGGCCCGCAGCAGCGCCACGCCGCCGCCGGGCACGATGCCCTCCTCGACGGCCGCGCGCGTCGCGTTGAGGGCGTCCTCGACGCGGTACTTCTTCTCCTTGAGCTCGGTCTCGGTGCTGGCGCCCACCTTGACCACCGCCACGCCGCCCTGCAGCTTGGCCAGGCGCTCCTGGAGCTTCTCCTTGTCGTAGTCGGAGGTGGTCTTCTCGACCTGCGCGCGGATCTGGTCGATGCGCGCCTGAATGTCCTTCTTCTTGCCGCCGCCCTCGCTGATGGTCGTGAAGTCCTTGCTCACGATGATCTTCTTGGCCTGGCCCAGGTCGCTGAGCTTGACGCTCTCGAGCTTGAGGCCCAGGTCCTCGCTGATGAAGCGGCCGCCCGTGAGGATGGCGATGTCCTCGAGCATGGCCTTGCGGCGGTCGCCGAAGCCGGGCGCCTTGACGGCGCAGACCTTGAGCGCGCCGCGCAGGCGGTTGACCACCAGCGCCGCGAGGCACTCGCCCTCGACGTCCTCGGAGACGATCAGCAGCGGCTTGCCGCTGTGGGCGATCTGCTCAAGCAGCGGGATCAGCTCGCGCAGGTTGCCGAGCTTCTTCTCGTGCAGCAGGATGTGGGCGTCCTCGAGGACGCACTTGAGCTCCTTGGCGTCGGTGATGAAGTAGGGCGAGAGGAAGCCCTTGTCGAACTGCATGCCGTCCACGAACTCGAGCAGGGTCTCGGTGGACTTGCCCTCCTCGACCGTGATCACGCCGTCCTTGCCGACCTTCTCGACCGCGTCGGCCAGGAGGTTGCCGATCTTGGCGTCGTGGTTGGCCGAGATGGTGGCCACGGCCGCCTTCTGCTCGCGCGTGCTGACCTTCCGGGACTGCTTGGCGATGTGCGCCGTCACGGCCCGGACGGCGGCGTCGATGCCGCGCTTCAGGGGGATGGGCGCGGCGCCCGAGGCCACGGCCTTGAGGCCCTCGCGCAGGATGGCCTCGGCCAGCACGGTGGCCGAGGTCGCGCCGTCGCCGGCCACGTCGTTGGTCTTCTGGGCCGCTTCGGTCACCAGCTTGGCACCCATGTTCTCGAAGGGGTCGCTGAGCTCGACCTCCTTGGCCACGGTCACGCCGTCGCGCGTCACCAGGGGGTTGCCGAACGACTTCTGCGAGATCACGTTGCGGCCCGCAGGCCCCAGCGTGACCTTGACGGCGTCGGCGAGCTTCTTGACGCCCGCCGCGATGCGCTGGCGGGCCTCGGTGTCGTACAGGTACTGCTTGGCCATGGCTCAGGCTCCACGCGGGCGTCCGGCCCGCTCGAAAATCACTTCGAATCTCAGCGAGGCCTGCCCTTGCATCAGGGACGCACGCGGCAGGCAGGCGTGCGTCGCGGCTCAAGGTGTCGTCCTGCCGGACGGCGCCCGCCGCATCTTGATCAGGTAGGGAGCGCTCCGCGCTCCCTACTTGATCAAGGCGAGGACTTCGCTCTCGCGCAGGATGCGCAGGTCTTCGCCCTTCCACTTGATCTCGGTGCCGGCGTACTTGCCGAACAGGATCTCGTCGCCGGCCTTCACCGTGAGGGGGATGCGCTTGCCCTCGTCGGAGAGGCGGCCCTCGCCGACGGCCAGCACCTTGGCCCGCTGGGGCTTCTCCTTCGCGGTGTCGGGCAGCAGGATGCCGCCCGAGGTCTTCTCCTCGGCCTCGAGGGCCTTGACGACGATACGGTCGTCCAGGGGTCGGATCGCCATGGGTCACATCCTCCGTGCGCGTGCGCTGTGCGTCACGCCAATTTCAGGTCGGTCAAGGGTCAGGGGAGTCGGGGTCGCCGAGCGAGACGACAGTGTCGTGAGCCAGCGGATGCTCAGGGGATGGCGCGGGGACTCTCCGCCCGCGCGGCGGCTCGCAGGAGATGCCGGTTCGCTCCGAACCGGCACGCTGGACGGGGTGCGGAAGGGCCATGAGGAGGACGACGTGGCCTCTGCGGCCATGAGGACGACGAAGGGCCCTGAGCGCCCCCGGCCCAGCGCGCCGCACGTCACCGCAAGGGAGTTGCTGACGTATGCCACTAGTAGTCTTCGTCGCCGCCCTCGGCGCCGGCCGCTTCCTGGCCGTCCTCGGGCAGGTTCGCGATCAGGGCGTCGGTGGAGAGCAGCAGGGCCGCGACGCTGGCTGCGTTCTGCAGCGCCGAGCGCACCACCTTCGTGGGATCGACGATGCCGGCCTCGAAGAGGTCCTTGATCTTGCCGTCCAGGGCGTCGAAGCCGGTGGAGCCCGAGGCCTTGCGCACCTGGCGCAGCACCACGGGGCCCTCCCAGCCGGCGTTGGAGGCGATCGTGCGCAGCGGGACGCTCAGCGCGTCCAGCACGGACTTCACGCCCAACGCGCGGTCGCCGGTCACGCTGCCGCCGGAGAGCAGGGCCTGCACGGCCTTCTCGCAGCGCACCAGCGCGGTGCCGCCGCCCGGGAGGATGCCCTCCTCGACGGCGGCGCGCGTGGCGTGCAGCGCGTCCTCGACGCGCGCCTTCTTCTCCTTCATCTCGGTCTCGGTGGCCGCACCGACCTCGATCTGCGCCACGCCGCCGGCCAGCTTCGCCAGGCGCTCCTGGAGCTTCTCGCGATCGTAGTCGCTGTCGGTGAGCTCCATCTCCTTGCGGATCTGGCGCAGACGGGCCGAGAGCGCCGCGGCCTCGCCGCCGCCCTCGACGATGGTCGTGTTCTCGCCGTCCACCGTGACGCGCTTGCACGAACCCAGATCGGCGATCGTGACCTTCTCGAGATCGACGCCGAGGTCCTTGAAGATCGGCTTGGCGCCCGTCAGGACCGCGATGTCCTCGAGCATGGCCTTGCGACGGTCGCCGTAGCCGGGGGCCTTGACCGCCACCGACTGCACCACGGAACGCAGCTTGTTGAGCACCAGCGTGGCGAGCGCGTCCGCCTCGATGTCCTCCGCGATGATCAGCAGCGGCCGACCGCGCTTGCTCACGGCCTCGAGCAGCGGCACCAGCTTGGTGGCCGAGGAGATCTTGTCCTCGTAGATCAACACGTACGGCCGCTCGTGGACGGCCTCCATGCGCTCGGCGTCGGTGACGAAATGCGGCGAGAGGTAGCCGCGGTCGAACTGCATGCCCTGGATGACGTTCACCGTGGTCTCGAGGGTCTTGCCCTCCTCGGTGGTGATCACGCCGTCCTTGCCCACCTTGTCCATGGCCTCGGCGATGCGGCCGCCGATGTCGGCGTCGCCGTTGGCCGCGATCGTGGCCACCTGGCGGATGTGGTCGTTCTTGGTGCTCACCTGGCGCGCCATCTTCTTGAGCGCCTCGACGGCCACCTCGGTGGCCTGCTTCACGCCGCGGCCCAGCTCGGCCACGCCCGCGCCCGACGACACGTACTTGTGCGCCTCGAGGAAGATCGCCTCGGCCAGCACCGTGGCCGTGGTCGTGCCGTCGCCGGCCACGTCGGAGGTCTTGGTGGCGGCCTCCTTGACCAGCTGGGCGCCCATGTCCTCGTAGGGGTCGCTGAGCTCGACCTCCTCGGCCACCGTGACGCCGTCCTTGGTGACGGTCGGACTGCCCCAGCCCTTGTCGATCACCGCGTTGCGCCCGCGCGGGCCGTAGGTCACCTTGACGGCGCGTGCCAGCTTCTGCACACCGACCCGGATCTTTTCGCGCGCGTCCTGGTCGAAGACCATCTGCTTGGCACCCATGAGGATCTCCAGGTTGCTGTCGGGGGGCACGAGGCGAGAAAGAGAGCGACGAACGGCCCACCCGGCTCGGGCGCATCCCGAGCTGGGGGCCACCTCACCTGAGCCAACTGCGTACCACATGCAATTGCGAACGCAATTGCATGTTAAATAAAGACTTATGGAATCATCTCGTGCTTCAGCAGATGGCGGGTGTGCCAAGTTGACAGCGCGAGAGGGGAGTGTTGCTGACATATTGGCGGTCGAGCGGGGGGCCGGTGGGGAAGGCGTTCGGACGGGAAGCCGACCCGCCTCAAGTGAGGGACGGCCCCCTGCGACAAGTAGAGTGCGCAAGCGGGTGCCGGCAGGTTTCCCAGGAGGTAGTGCCCATGGGTCGTTGGCTGATCTTCGTTGCCGCCCCCTTGCTGGCCGCCTGCAGCGGAGGCTCCTCCACGCCGCCGCGCCCCCGCTCCGTGGCCCGTCCGATGACGGCGCCCGCCCCGTACCGGCCGACGCAGGCACAGTCTCCCCAGGGGGCCCCCGCGGGCGGCCCCGTCGTGTGGCTGCACCAGCTCGCCGACGCGCAGGCGCAGGCACGCTCGAGCGGACGCCTGATCCTGGTGGGCAGCACCAAGCCGGGCTGCACGCTGTGCGAGAAGTTCATGGATGAGATCGCCCCGCAGTGCGGCGGGCGCCTCAACCAGCTGGCCGTGGCCTACGTCTACGACATCATGCGACCCGAGAACAGTCGGATCGACCAGCTGCTGCGCCGCAACCTCCTCGGGGCGATCCTCATGCCGCTGGTGGGCTTCGTCACGGCCGACCTCGTCTGGGTCCACGGCTTCGCCGGCCCGCGCACGGCGCAGGAGTTCATGGGCGACATCGAGACGGCGGCCCGTCTGCACCCGCGGCGCCTCGCCAGCCTGCGCTCGGTGAACGGGCCCGCGCTGGCGCAGGTGAGCTTCGTCAACGAGTTCGGCGAGACCGAGTGGAGCGCCCCCGCCGACGTCTGGCCCAAACCCCAGGACGCACTGGGCGCGCAGCCGGCGCTGGCCGTCGCCGCGCCGAGCACGACGCCGGCAGCCGGAGTGCTCGCTGCGGCGCCCGCCACGTTCCCCGCCGTGAGCCCCGAGCCGGTCGCCAGCGAGCCGGTCGCTGATCCCGCCGTGGGCTGGAGCCCGGCGCCTGCCGCGGCTGCGGTGGCGAGCACGACCGCGCCGAGCATCGACGCCACCCCCTCCATCGATCCGGGGCCCGCGATCGCGCCGGCACCGCACCGCGAGGTCGGGCCGGTGGTCGCCCTCACCTCTTCCGACGTCTCACCGGCTCCCGAGCCGCCCTTCGTGCCGGCGACCCTGCCGGCGCCGCTGCCGCCGCTGGCCGCTCCGTCGCCCGCCGCCATCGCGGCCGTGCCCATGGACGAGGCCGCCGCGCGGGCGAGCCTGGGCCGCGCCTTCGACCTCATCCGCCAGGGCCAGTACGACCTCGCGCGCGACGAGCTGCGCCGCGTGAGCCGCTCGCTGCCGCACACCAACATGGGCCGTGAAGCCGACCGCGGCGGCGTGGCGGTCTACAACGCCCGCCGCATCTCCGAGGCGGACTCCCAGCAGCGCCCCGACCTGGCCGCCCAGGCACGTAAGTCCCTCACGGGCAGCATGTGGGTGGCGCTGTTCTGAGCGCCGAGGCGGCGCTCAGAACAGCGTTACGAGCAGGGACTCGGAGCGGCGTGCCGCGCAGGTTCGTCCCCGGCGAGATGGACCGAGTCGGCGTGAAGTTCGGCTTGCAGGCGGCCGACCCAAGGGGGGGCGCGACGGTAGCGTGGCGTCAGGTTCCAGGAGCCGTTCATGACGCGCCGAGCAGCGACCTTCCTCGGCGCGGTGGTGGGCGCGACGCTGCTCGTCCTTCCGGCAGGGGCGGCGCCGGCAGCGGGAGCACACCCGGTCTTCGACGATGTCGGCACGCTGCGCTGGCACACGACCTTCGCCGCCGCCGCGCGCGCGGCGCGCGACGAGGGCCGGCTGGTCTTCATGGACATGGGCCGCCGCGTGTGCGCCCCCTGCGAGACCCTGGTCACCCGCGTCCTGCCCGACCTGCGTGTGCGTGCCCGGCTGCAGCGCGTGGCCGTGGGCCTGGCCGTGGACGCCGACCACCCCGAGGCGTTCATCGATGCGCTACGCCGCCGGGAGCTGCCGCACGAGGTCATGCTGCCGATGACGGCCTTCCTGACGCCCGAGGGAGCCTGGATCACGGGGGCCTCGGGGGCCCTGGACGTGCACGGCTTCCTCGTGCATCTGGCGCGCGCCGAGTCGGCCCTGGCGCGACGTCCCGCCCCGCGGCCGAGCCTTTCGCGCGGGAGCGCCCCGCTGCCGCGCGCGCCGACGGCAACGCTCGCGCCCCCCATCGTGCGGCGCAGCGCGAGCGCGGCTCCCGCGACGGCCGCGTCCCCCGCTCCTCCCGCCCCCCGGCTCGTCGGGCCCGGCCCTGCCCCCCCGGCCCCCCCAGCCCCGGCTCCGGTGCCGCGGGTGGAGCCAGACGACGGCCCGCGCATCTCGTGCTGCGTCGAGCACAACCCCGCCATGGAGGGCCCGGCGCGACGTCTGGCCGCCGCGGGCCGCTGGGCCGAGGCGCTCGGGCAGGCGCGCGCCACGCGGGATCCCGCGCTGCGCGAGCTCGAGCAGCTCGCCGGCCGCTGGGGCGAGGCCGAGCTCGAGCGCGCCTTGGCCGAGGCATTGGCAGGTCGCGCCGCGAGCGCCCGGACCCTGCTGGAGCGCGTGCGCCGCGAGCTGGCCGGCCTGCCGGCAACGGCGGACGCCGAGCGCGGGCTCGACGCGCTCGACTCCGTGGCCGACTTCTCCCAGCTGTCCGATCCGCGGGGCCCGTTGGCCGTCGCGCTGCGCGCCAACAAGCGCGAGGAGCTGCGCGGCACGCGCTGGGCGCGCCTCTTCCCGAGCGCCTAGCCCGTACGGACGGCTTCGAGAAGCTCGCGCACACCCTCCACGCGCCCGAACGGCACGCTCACCTGGATGCCTTGCACGCGATCGCGCACGGCGGCCACCATCTCGAGCGCGATGTCCAGGCCCGCGCGGCGCTGCGCCTCGGCGTCGCCGGCCGCGGCCATGCGCTCGAGCACGCGCTCCGCCACCTTCACGCCCGGCACCTCGGTGTTCAGGAACTCGGCGTTCTTGAGGCTCTGCAGCGGCCAGATGCCCGCCAGGATGGGGATGCGGCGCCCGGGGAGGCGGTCGAGGAAGCGATCGAGCGCCTCGACGTCGAAGATTGGCTGCGTCACGGCGTACTCGGCGCCCGCCTCCACCTTCCAGCGGTAGCGCGCGAGCTCACGCTCGAGGTCGGAGGCCGTGGGGTTCAAGCCCACGCCGACGACGAAGCCCGGCGAGGGTCCGATGTCGTTGCCGCCCAGGTCCAATCCGCGGTTCAAGCGCGAGGCCAGGTTCGTCAGGCCCACGGCGTCGATGTCGAAGACCGCCGTCGCGTCGGGGTAATCGCCCAGGATGGGCGGGTCGCCCGTGATCAGGATCAGGTCGCGGATCCCCAGCGCGGCGGCGCCGAGCAGATCGGCCTGCATGCCCAGCAGGTTGCGGTCGCGGCAGCAGTAGTGCAGCACCGGTGAGATGCCGACCTCGGCCTTCATCAGCGCCCCCAGCGCCAGGGGGCTCATGCGCGCGCTGGCGCGGGCGCCGTCGGGGATGTTGATGGCCGTGACGCCCATCTCCTTCAAGCGCCGCGCGCGCTCGAGCACCTTCGAGGCGTCGCAGCCCTTGGGCGGGGTGAGCTCAGCCAGCAGCGGACGCCCGCCCTCGGCCAGGGCCCGGCCCAACGGAGAGCGCTCGGCGAGCGGCACGGGCTCGCGCCCCGGGCTGACCAAAGGAGCCGCCGCGCGTGCCTCGGCGGAGACCGATACGCCGCCTCGGAGCGCGGCGCGGCCGCGCTTGACGGCCTTGGCCAGGGCGCGGATGTGGTCGGGGGTGGTGCCACAGCAGCCGCCCAGCAGGCGCGCGCCGGCCTCGAGGAAGCGGCGCGCAAACTTCTCGAGGTAGTCGGGCGTGCAGAGGTAGAGCGTGCGCCCGTCCACCTGCCGCGGGGAGCCGGCGTTGGGCTGCACCGTGAGCGGCTTGGCGGTCACCTTGCGCAGCCGCTCGAGCACCCCCAGCATGGCGTGCGCGCCTACGCTGCAGTTGACGCCGATGGCGTCGGCCCCCCAGCCGTCGAGCTGGGGACCGAAGACCTCGGGCGGCGTCCCGTACAGGGTCTGGCCGTCGGTGTCCACGGTCATCTGCACGAAGAGAGGCACGTCGCGCCGCACCTCGCGGGCGGCCTGCATGGCGGCGTGGGCCTCCTGGAGGTCGCCGAAGGTCTCCAAGATGATGCCGTCCACGCCGCCCTCGAGCAGCGCCCGGATCTGGCGCACGAAGTGCGCGCGCGCCTCGGCCACGCTGGTGGGGCCCCAGGGCTCGAGGCGGATGCCCAGCGGCCCGACCGCGCCGAGCACGTAGACGGCCGAGCCGGCGGCCTCGCGCGCCAGCCGCGCCGCGCGGAGGTTGAGCTCCTCGGTCTGGCCCTCCAGGCCGTGTTTGGCCAGCTTGACCGGGTTGGCGCCGAAGGTGTTGGTCTCGAGCACCTCGGCGCCGGCCTGCACGTACTGGCGATGGATCTCCGTCACCAGCTCGGGCTGGGTGAGAGTCACCTCGTCGTAGCAGCGGTTCAAGTACACGCCCTTGGCGTAGAGCAGCGTGCCCATGGCGCCGTCGCAGACCAGGGGCGCGCCGGCCAGGCGCTGCAGGATGTCGGCGGGCACCTGACCTCCACGACGCGCACAGGCCTGCGAGCAAGCGCACTCTATCGCGCTCGGGCCCGCCTGCGCTAGGTTGCCCGCATGGCCGACCGCCCCCGCCCGCGTCCCGCACGGCTGATGCTCCTGCTCGTCCTCTGCGTGCTGCTGTGCCTGCTCTTCGAGCTCCATCGCTTCCTGCCCGGAGGCTGGCCGGGAGGCGCGGGCGCGAGCGGCTTCCGACGCCTTGATGTCGCGGGGGGCGAGGATCCCACGCGCGTCAGGAGGCCGGAGGGCTGGAGGCCGGACTGGACCCCCGCGGACGGCGTGACGCTCTCGGTGCGCGGGCCCGAGGCGACCACGGCCGAGCGCTGGCGCGTGAGCGTCGGCGAGAGCGGCGCGCCCGTGGGCCCCGAGGCGGGCGGCGATCACCTGCGCCTGCTGGACCGGGCTCTCGGCCAGGAGGGCTTTAGCCTGCGCTGGCCTCAGGGCGTGCTCAGCCACGGCGCGCCGCCGAGCGACGACCCTCTGCCGACCTGGCGCGTGGCGCTTCCTGCGGCGCCGCTGGCGCCGCGGCTCCAGCCCCAGCCGGTCGTGGTGGAGGTGCGCGCAGCCGAGGACGGAGCGCCGCTGGCCGGGGCCAAGGTGCGCGTGGACGGCAAGCCCACGAGCGTCCCCACGGACGCCGAGGGCCGCGCGCGGCTCCCGGGGCTCAAGGGCCTCACGGTCCTCGAGGTCGCGAGCGACGGACGGCTCCCGGCGCGCGTCTTCGCCCATCCGCAGTCGGGCGCGCCGGTCGTGGTGGCGCTCGAGCGCCCCGTGACGCTCGATGTCGCGCTGCTCGACCCGCTGACCCGCCAGCCGGCCGAGGTCGAGGGCGCGCGGCTGCTGGCGGCCGACGGGAGCGTCCTGTGGGAGCTGCCGCCGCAGAAGCCGGGGCGCAGCACGCGCCTGCAGGCCTCCCTGCCTTCCTCGGCGCTGGCCGAGGCGCGCCTGGAAGTGGACGCCTCCGGGCGGCCTCGCACGCGCACGCGCCTCGAGCCCGGCGCAAGCGAGGTGCTGCTCGCCGAACCCGGGCGGCGGATCGAGGTGCGCGCGCGCGACGTGAACGGCGCCGCGACGCGCATCTCCGGCGCCCAGGTGCGCTACGACGCCGCGACCCCGCGCACGGGCGAGCGCGAGGACGCGGGCGTCCTGGAACGGCGGGTGCCGGACGCCGACGGCGTGCTGCGCGTGGCCGTGCCGGCCGCGGGCGCGGCCGAAATCGTCGTCGAGAGCGCGGAGCACGCCCCCGCGTACCTGCGCGTGGACCCCAACGACAGCGCGGGAGCGCGCGAGGTGACCTTCGAGGTCGGCCTGCGCGTGCCCGTGCTGGTGCTCGACCTGCGTGGCCGCCCCGTGCGCGAGGCCACGATCGTCGCCCGCGCCGTGGTGGGCGGCATGCGCGTCGAGGCGCGGGCCACCACGAACGCCGAAGGTCGCGCGCGCGTGGGGCCGCTGCCCGCCGGCGCCGTCGAGGTGCTGGCCCACGCCGCAGGCCGCGCCTGGAGCGCGCGGGCGGCCGAGGCCCAGGCCCCGATGGAGGCGATCGAACTGCGCCTCGCGCCCGGCGCTCCCCTGCGGCTGCGGGTCGAGACGCCCTGGGGCGCGCCGCTCGCGGGCGTCTCCGTCGCGGCCGTCCCCGACGACGACGGGCCCGCCGACGTCGAGCCGCCCGAGCCGGAGCGCTGGACCACCGACGCCAGCGGCACGCTGCGGGTCGCCGACCTGCCGCTGCGCCCCTACCGCCTGCGCCTCGAGCTGGCGGGCCACGCCTCGGAGACGCTCTACGACGTGACGCCGGGGCCCGTCTGGTACTTCGCCACCCTGGTGCCGCAAGCCCCGCCGCCCGAAGCAGCCTCGCCCCGCGAGCGCTAGCCGACGACGGGCGCCGCGTCCAGCACGCGCCTGCACCACAGCTCGAGCATCACGCCGGCGTGCAGCACGGCGCCCAGGTTGCGCGCGGCCGTCAGGTGGTCACGAACGAGGGCACGCGCGACGGAGGTCTCCACCAGGCCGCGGGCGTGGGTGCGCGTCCCGAGGAGCAGCTCCTCGGCCAAGGGACGCAGGGGACCGCGGTAGAGGGCGTCCACCGGGAAGGCGAAGCCGCGCTTGGCCGCCCGCGCGAGGTCCGGGTCGATCAGCTCGCGCACGTAGGCGCGCAGCACCTGCTTCTGGCGTCCTCGCGCCGGGCTGCCGCGGTGCTCGAGATCGTCGGCCGCCGCCAGCACGCGCCCGTCGAGGAAGGGATGGCGCCCCTCGACGCCGAAGGCCATCAGGGCGCGGTCCTCCTTGACCAGCAGGTCGTCGGGCAGGTAGCGCTCGAGGTCCTCGGCCATGGCGTCCTTCGCCGTGCGCGGCCCCTCGGCCGCGTCGAGCGGACGCAGCCCATGGAAGGCCGGCCCCATGAGCGCGCGCAGCTCGGGCTCGTGCTGCACGCGCAGCAGGCCCCGGTAGAAGCCCTGCGGGTCCACCGCTGCGCGCAGCAGCCGCGCGCCGTCGGGCAGCGCGCGGCCCAGGACCCGGCTCACGGGCTCGCGCACGAAGGCGGGGATCTGGCGCAGCCACGGGCCCGCTCCCAGCAGCCAGTAGCGCCGGTAGCCGCCGAAGACCTCGTCGCCTCCCGTGCCGGTCAACGCCACGCGCGCGGCCTGCCCCACAGCGCGCGCCAGCCCCCAGCTCGGCACGGCGCTGGCGTCGGCGAAGGGCTCGTCGAAGGCCGCGGCCGTGCCCAGCACCCAGGAGGTCGGATCCTGCGGGCAGGCGATGGGCACGTGCTCGAGCCCCAGGCGCTCGGCCGTGCGCGCCGCCCGGCGGCTCTCGTCGAGCGGCCCGTGCCCCGGGAAGGTGAGCGTGTAGGCGGGCAGGCGCCGCGTCTCGCGCGCCAGCGCCGCCACGAGCGCGCTGTCCACGCCGCCCGAGAGCAGCAGGGCTGCGGGCCGCTCGAGCGCCAGCCGGTCGGTCACGGCCGCGCGCAGCGCGCTCAGCAGATCGGAGGGTGGCTGCGCCGGGACCACGCGCGCGGGCACGCGCCGGCCGTGGAGCCTCAGGCCCGCGTCGAGCTCGAGCACGGCGCCCGGGGGCACCCGCGACACGCCCGCGAGCGCGGTGCGCGAACCGTCCACCACGCCGTCGCGCAGCACGTCGGCCAGCGCCTCCAGGTCCGGGGCAGGCGCCGCGGGGAGCATGGCGCGCAGCGCATCGAGCGTGCTGGCGAAGAGCAGCCCGTCGTGCGCGAGCCGGAACACCAGCGGGCGCACGCCGCGCGGGTCGCGGCCCAGCCACAAGGGGCCCTCGGCGCCCTTGAGGAACGCGAAGGCGTAGGAGCCCTCCACGCGCGCGAGCCCCGCCACACCCTCGACGTCGAGCAGCGCCGCCAGCACCTCGCCGTCGCCGTGGGTCGAGAAGACCTCGCCACGGGCCTCGAGCTCTGCGCGTAGCGCCACGTGGTTGTAGAGCTCGCCGTTCCACACCAGCCGGGCGCCCGACGGCCGTTCGACCGGCTGGCGCGCGCGCGCCGGGTCCACCAGCGTGAGGCGCCGCACGCCGAGCTCGACGGCGTGCGGACCCAGGCGCGCCTCGGAGCGGCCCGCGCCGTCGGGGCCCCGGGGCGCGAGCACGTGCAGCGCGCGCGCCAGCGGGTCGTGCCCGACGCCGCCAATCCGGCCGACGCTGCCCGCGATGCCGCACATGGGGGAGGATCCATCCTGGGAGGTGGGCGCCACCCTACGGGGGCCGGGGGCGACGACGGTAGCGCCGGGGGTTGCTTGGGCCGCCGCTGCGCGTATCCCGGCCCGCATGGACCTCGTCCCCGCGAGTGGCATGCGCCTGGTGCTGGTGAGCGCCCCTCCCGGCGAGGCGCACACCCTGGCGCGCCGCCTCGTCGAGGACGGCGTCGCGGCCTGCGTGAACGTCGTGCCCGGGCTGCGCAGCATCTACCGCTGGCAGGGCAGCCTGCACGACGATCCGGAGAGCCTGCTGCTGGTGAAGACCTCCCCGGCGAGCCTGCCCGCGCTGCTCGAGGCGCTGCACGAACAGCACCCCTACGAGGTGCCCGAAGCCCTGGTCCTGGCACCGGAATCGGGCGCGGCGCCCTACCTGGCCTGGCTCGCGGCGGCCCTGGGCGGGCCCCCCGAGGCCCCCCCGGCCCCCCCGCGCCCGGCCTGAGCGTCCGCCGCCGAGGCCGGGTTTGAGCCGCCGCCCGACGTTGGTCGATAGGAAGGGCCTGCGAAGCGCGCCGACCGGCGGCGCGTGACCCGCGACCCCTCGGGGCCCAGCGTGACGCCCACGTCGTCCACTCCCACTTTCGACGCCAGCCCGCGCGGTCTGCTGCGGCTCTACTACCGCCTCGTGCTCGGCACGGGCGCGGGCATCCTGCTCGTGCACCTGGCGCTCGGCGTGCTCAACCAGCGCCCCGGCCCGGCAGGCTGGTTCCTGCTGGCCCTGGACGCGTTCGTGCTGGTGGTGGCCTACTTGGGTCTGGAGATCGAGCGCACGGACGCCTCGCCCGGACGGCGCGAACCCTGGGCGATGCTGCCCCTGATCCTGGGCCTGCTGCTGGTCACGTTGTGCTTCGAGACGGGCGGGCTCTCCAGCCCCTACTTCTTGCTCGTGCTCACGACCTGCGTGTTCGGCGCGCTCACCCTGCGGCCGGCCGTGGCGATGCTGCTCGTGGCGGTGGTGGGCGCCGCCTACGCCTTCGGAGCCTGGGTCTCGCCCCCTGAGGGCTTCCTGCGCGGCGGCATCGGCGCCGTGCTGTCGGCCATCCGTGCCGGCCGCAAGCTCGAGGTGGGCGAGCTGACCACGCTGGTGGTCAACTGCGCCTTCCTCTTCGTGGGCTCCTTCGTGGCGCTGCGGCTCTCCAAGGGCTACCGCGAAAACGTCAAGGGCCTCGAGGAGAGCGCCACCCGCGACCCGCTCACGGCGCTGCTCAACCGGCGCGGGTTCGTGCAGACCATGCGTGGCGAGCTCGGCCGCGCCGAGCGCTATGCCTGGCCGATCGCGCTGCTGATGGTGGACCTCGACCACTTCAAGCGCATCAACGACCAGTACGGCCACCCGTTCGGCGATGCGGTCCTCAAGGCCAGCGCCAAGCTCCTGCGCGAGGCCTCAGGCACGATCGACCACCTGGCGCGCGTGGGCGGCGAGGAGTTCGCCGTGGCCGCCATGGGCGCGGACCCCAACCACGGCGCCGAGCTGGCGCAGCGCATCCTGCGCGCCTTCCGCGGCCACGACTGGACCGCCATGCGGGGCGACCTCAAGGTCACCTGCTCGATCGGCGTGGCCGTGCTGCACCCGGGCCGGTCCAGCGGCGACGCCGAGGTGGTGCTCGGCCGCCTGATGTCCGAGGCCGACCAGGGCCTCTACCTGGCGAAGCAGGCGGGCCGCAACGTCTTCCGCGCCGTCGATCAGCAGGCGCCCCGCGCGATCGGGGTCAAGACCGTCCCGAGCGCCACGGCCGATCCCGAGCGGCGCACGGGCAGCCGCATCCTCGACGAGCAGCCCCGCCCCTGACGGCGCGGGTAGGATGCGCCACGCCTGCCACGGTGGGCGCGCGAGCGTGCGATGCCTCCGACGCCTCCTCCCGAGTCTCTGCCCCCCCCCGACGGCCCGCACGCCGCAGAGCAGGGCTTCGACCGCCGTGACCTGCTGCGCGGGGCGGGCGCGGCGGGGGCCTCCGCCACCATCGCCGGCTTCTGGTTCGAGGGCTTCGGCAACCCGCTGCGCCGCCGCCGTCTGGCCCCCACGCCGGCCGGGGCGCCGCGGCTGACCTTCGACGCTCTGGAGTGGACCGTGCTCGAGGCGGCGCTCGAGCGCCTGCTGCCCTCGGGACCGGACTCGCCGGGCGCGCGCGACGTGAACGCCGTCGGCTACCTCGACCGCGTGCTCGCCGAGCCCGAGTTCGCGCCCGCGCGCTTCCGCGACGTCGTCAAGGCCGGCGTGCCGGTGCTGGAGGGTCGCGCGCGCGAGCGTAGGACCGCGGGCTTCGCCGCGCTCCCGGGCGAGGCGCAAGACGAGGTGCTCCACGGCTTCGAGCAGACGGCGCAAGGCACGCTGTGGCTCAAGCGCATGCTCTACTTCGCCCTCGAGGCGCTGCTGGGCGACCCCGTCCACGGCTGCCAGCCCGGCCGCGAAGGCTGGCGCTGGCTGGGCAACGAGCCGCCCGGACCCCGTCCCACCGAGCCGGGCTGGAAGCCCAAGGGCCGATGAGCGCGGCCTACGACGTCTGCGTGATCGGCAGCGGAGCCGGCGGCGGCCCGGTGGCCGCGGCGCTGGCCGAGGCCGGCTACCGCGTCGTGGTGCTCGAGAAGGGCCCCTGGTTCGAGCGCAAGGACTTCCTGCGCGACGAGATCGTCCAGGTCCAGCGCGACATGTACATGCCCGACGCGCGCCGCGACCCGCACGTGATCGAGCGCCGCAACCTGCGCGGCGAGCTCAGCGTGGACGAGCGCTCGCAGGACGGCTGGAACGGCGTCTGCGTCGGCGGCGCGTCGAACCTGATGACCGGCTTCTTCCTGCGCCTCAAGCCGGTGGACTTCCGCCAACGCTCCGAGCTCGGCGCGATCGAGGGCGCCGAGGTGGCCGACTGGCCGATCTCCTACGACGAGCTCGAGCCCTACTACGAC
>JANOFW010000066.1:0-3069 GCA_031413835.1 Planctomycetia bacterium | reverse complement strand
CCTCGATGATCCAGCGTCGCGGGGGGGCGTCCGCGGCCTTGAGGGGCGCGGCGAGTTCCGCCGCGGTCAGCGCGCGACGTTCGAGCTTCGCCGCATGGTGGGGGGAGACGGGGGCCCTGAGTCGCAGTCCGAGGTCGGGGGTGCGCTCGTTGCCCGCGCCTGAGAGCTGGCGCACGTGGAGCAGGTCGTCGTCCGGGGGAAAGCCGGTCTGGATCGGCTTGGCGTAGCACACGTCGGCGGGCGTCGCGGCGAGCAGCGCCGCCGAGACGTTGGTCTTGCCCACCCCGGTGTCGGTGCCGGTGACGAAGACGCCCTTCATGGCGCGCTCGCCTTCACGTGCGCGGCGAGGCGCGCCGCGAAGCGCTCGAGGTCGGTCTCGCTCAGCGGGCGGCGCACCACGACGCGCAGGCCGGCCGCGCCCACCGGGACCGTGGGGGGACGCAGCGCGCGCACGTCGAAGCCCTCGGCCTGCAGCGCCGCGGCCGCGGCCAGCGCGCGGGCCTCGGTGACGAGCGGAACGGGCACGAGGTGCGTGCCGTCGCCGCCCACGGCGACGCCCGAGGAGCGCAGGCGCGCGCGCAGCCGCTCGGCTTTCGCGAGCACCTCGGCGGCGGCGTCGGGCAAGTCGGCCAGGCGCTCGAGTGCCGCGAGCAGCCCGGCGGCCAACGCCGGCATGGGCGCGGTGGTGTAGATGAACGTGCGCGCGTGCTGGATCAGGTGCTCGATCAAGGTGCGCTCGCCCGCCACCCAGGCCCCCGCGACCCCCAGAGCCTTCCCCCCCGTGTGGACCGTGGCCAGCACGCGAGCCGTGAGGCCCGCCTCGGCCACGCGGCCCGCGCCGCGCGGGCCGTAGAGGCCGGTGGCGTGCGCTTCGTCCACCACCACCACCGCATCGATGGACTCGGCCGCGGTGCACACGGCGGCGAGGTCGGGCAGACGCCCCGAGGTCGAGACCACGCTCTCGATCGCCGCGACGCGCGGCGCCGGCCCGGCCTCGGTCAGGCTCCAGCAGGCGGCGTGCGGGTCGTCGAGCAGGCCCACGCGTCCGTGGGGCTGGCGTCCCAGGCGCAGGCCGTCCACCAGGCTGGCGTGGTTGTCGCGATCGCTGAGCCACGAGCCGCCCACGCGCAGCAGCGTGGCCAGCAGGCCCAGGTTGGCCATGTAGCCCGAGGGGAAGAGCAGCGCGGCCTCACGACCGGAGAACTCGGCCAAGCGCGCCTCGGCCTCCTCGAAGACGGGCAGGTTGCCGCGCAGCAGGCGCGCCGCGCCAGCGCCCGTGCCGTGGCGGCGCACCGCCTCGGCGACGCGCTCGGCGATCCAGGGGTCCTCGGCGAAGCCGAAGACGTCGTTGCTCGAGAGGTCGATCCCGGCCCGCGGCGTGAGCCGGCGGCGCCGGCCCTCCAGGCCCTGCGCCGCGAGTCCGCGCTCGAGGTCGGCCAGCAGGCGCCGCTTCGCCTCCATCATCCGACGCTGAGCCCCAGGCGCTCGAGCAGGCGCGCGTCGTCGTCGGGCGCCGGGTTGGGCGTGGTGAGCAGCCGCTCGCCCGAGAAGATCGAGTTTGCCCCGGCCAGGAAGCACAGCGCCTGGCCCTCGGGCGTGAGCGCCGTGCGCCCGGCCGAGAGCCGCACGCGCGCGGCCGGCAGCACGATGCGCGCCGCGGCGATGGTACGCACGAGGTCGAAGACGTCCACGGGGTCGTTGTCGGCCATGGGCGTGCCCGGCGAGCGCACCAGCATGTTCACGGGCACCGACTCGGGGTGCGGGCGCATCGAGGCGAGCGTGGCGAGCAGCGCGCAGCGATCGGTGATCGACTCGCCCAGGCCCACGATGCCGCCGCAGCACACCGACACGCCGGCCCTGCGCACGCGCTCGAGCGTCGCCAGGCGCTCGTCGTAGGTGCGGGTGCGCACCACCTTCGGGTAGTGCTCGCGCGAGGTGTCGAGGTTGTGGTTGTAGGCCGTGAGGCCGGCCTCGGCGAGGCGCTGCGCCTGTTCGTCGTTGAGCATGCCCAGGGTCACGCAGGCTTCCAGGCCCAGGGCGGCCACGCCGCGCACGCACTCGAGAACCTGGTCGAAGGCCCGGCCCTCGGGGGCGTCGCGCCAGGCGGCGCCCATGCAGAAGCGGCTGGCGCCCGAGGCCTTGGCGGCCCGCGCGCTGGCGAGCACGTCGTCCACGTCCAGCAGCGCCTGACGCTCCACGCCCGTGTCGTAGTGCGCGCTCTGGGGGCAGTAGCCGCAGTCCTCGGCGCAGCCGCCGGTCTTGATCGAGAGCAGCGTGCAGGCTTGCACGCGCGTCGGATCGTGGCGCTCGCGGTGCACCTGCTGCGCGCGGTAGAGCAGGTCCGGCAGGGGCAGCCGGTAGAGGTCCTCGATCTCGGCGGCGGTCCAGTCGTGGCGGGGGGGCGTCGTCACGGGCGGCTCCAAGGGCGCCTACGGTACGCGGCGGTCGGCGCGGAGGGGCTCAGAACAGCGAGCGGATGGCGAAGAAGAGCCCCGCCGCCACGCCCAGCGCCACCAGCACGAGGATCCAGCGCGTGAGGCCGGCGGTCTGGCTGACGTCGATCTTCAAGCCCGCCGGCCCGGCGGCCTTCTTGCTGTACTGCAGCACGCGTTGCTTGACCTCGATCGTAGGCGGCTGGCCGGCGGCCGCCCCGGCCATGGGCGCCTTGCCGCTGAGCACCTCCGCCAGGGAGGCGCGCGTCGGGGGGGGCTTGGCCTTGGGCTTCTCGTCCTCGCCCAGCTCGAAGCGCAGCCTGACCTCGCCGATGGCGATCACGTCGCCGTCCTTCAGGACCTGGCGCGAGATCTTCCCGTCGTTGAGCAGCGTGCCGTTCGTGGATCCCAGGTCGGCCACGCTGTAGCGCCCGGGCGACTCGCGCCACACCTTCGCGTGGTCGCGCGAGCACTGCTTGTTGTCGGGCATGGCGATCGTGTTGTGCGCCTCGCGCCCGATGGTGAGCCCGCCCTCGATGGGGAAGACCTTGCCCGTCAGGGGCCCGTGCTCGACGACGAGGTGCGCCATGGCGGGGAGCATAGCGTGACGCTGGCGCGCCCCGCCATGCCCCCGCCT
>JANOFW010000065.1:0-5544 GCA_031413835.1 Planctomycetia bacterium | reverse complement strand
GACCGACGAGCGCGAGCTGATCGTGCGCACCGTCGGGCGCGCCGTGGACGCCGAGCAGCTCGAGTCGCTGCTGGTGCGCGACGACGCCGAGGGCGGGCAGGTGCGCCTGGGCGACGTGGCCCGCGTCGTGGACACGACGCGCGAGACCACCGACTACGTCTCGATCAACGGCAGGCCGGGCATCTCCATCGGCATCCAACGGCGCACCGGGGCCAACGTCGTGGAGCTGATCCGCGGGGTGGATGCGGCGGCCGAGGAGCTCAACCGCGCGTTCCTGCAGCGCGGGCTGGGCATCGAGCTCGTGCCGGTCTACCGCGAGACCACCTACATCGACGCCGCGATCTCCTTCGTGCTCGACAACCTCTGGGTCGGCTCACTGCTCTCGATCGTGGTGCTGTTCCTGTTCCTGCGCAGCCCGCGCAGCATCCTGTTCATCGCCATCTCGATCCCCACCTCGCTCGTGGTCGTGTTCCCGATCCTGCTGGTGCTGGGGCGCAGCCTCAACGTGATCAGCCTGGCCGGCATCGCCTTCGCCAGCGGCATCGTCGTGGACAACTCGATCTCCGTGCTCGAGAACATCGTCCGGCACATCGAGATGGGCAAGGACCGCCTGCGCGCCGCGATCGACGGCGGCAAGGAGATCTGGGGCGGCGTGCTGGCCTCGACGCTCACGACCGTGTGCGTCTTCGCCCCGGTCGTACTCGGCGTGGACGAGGCCAGCCAGACCTTCACCGACCTGGCGCTGGCGATCTCCTTCTCGACCCTGATCTCGCTGGTCATCGCGCTGACGGTGGTGCCCGTCCTGTGCGCGCTCTTCGGCCCCAAACCCACCAAGCCTTTCGACCCCAACGCGGCCATCGAGGACGAGGATCCCGGCCGCCTGGGCCGGATCTACGCGCGCTGGCTGGACGCTCTGCTGACGCCCCGGCCGGGGGGCGTCGTGCGGCGCCTGGGCTTCATCGCCTTCACGCTGGCCGCCTGCCTGGCCACGATCCCCTTCCTGCCGGAGCCCGAGTACCTGCCCACGGGCAACCGCAACCTGATCATCTTCTTCGCCAGCCCCGTGGCCGGGACCAACCCCCAGGCCGCGGCGCGCAACATGAAGCCGCTGGAGGACTTCATCCTCGCCCAGCCGGAGACCGACCGTGTGTTCGTCGTGAACCGGCCAGGCTTCAACGGGGGCGGCTGCACCATCAAGAAGGGCAGCGACGACGCCAAGAGCCTGGCGGCCTTTCACGGTCGGATGATCCAGTTCCTCGCCGGCAAGCCGCTCGCTGGCTTCCTGTTCGTGGTGCCGGTGCGCTCCAGCCTGTTCAACGATCCTGGCAAGCAGTTCGAGGTCGAGCTTTCCGGGCCCGACTTCGGCGTGCTCGAGCGTGGCGCCCAGGAGCTGCAAGGACGCCTGATGCGCGTGCGGGGCGTGCAGTTCGTGCGCAGCAGCCTGGTGACTGGGCGGCCCGAGCTGCACGTGGAGGTGGACCGCCTCAAGGCCCAGGACCTGGGTCTGACGGTCGAAGACGTGGGCGACGTGGTCGAGACGGCCGTGGCCGGCCGTCGCCACACGCTGCTGATCGACGGCGGTCGCGACGTGGACGTCAACCTGGTCGTGGCGCCCGAGCGCCTGACCTCGGAGTCGGATCTGCTGTCGCTGCCTTTCGTGGCCCCGGACGGCTCGCCCGTCACCCTGAGCCAGGTGGCCCAGGTCACGCGCCGCGGCGGCCCGCTCTCGGTGCGCCGCCTCGAGCGCCAGCGCAACGTGCTGCTCACCGTGAACATCGCCACCGACGCTCCCCTGAGCCGCGTGATGGCGGACGTCGAGCGCGACGTGTTCCCCACCGTGGGCGCCTCCCTCGGCCCGGCCTACACGCTCGGGCTGGGCGGCTCGGCCGACAAGCTCCGGACCACGCTGAAGTCGCTCTCGCAGGGTTTCCTGATCTCGGTCCTGCTCGTCTACCTGCTGCTGGTGGCCCTCTTCCACTCGTGGATCTCGCCCTTCGTGATCCTGGTCACGGTGCCCCTCGCCGTCGCCGGCGGCGTGCTGGGCATCTCGCTGGTCTCCCACGTCACCGACGGCCTGGTGGGCTTCGACGTGATCGCCATGCTGGGGTTCATCATCCTGGCGGGCAACGTGGTCACGAACGCCATCCTGATCGTGCACCAGACGAACAACCTGAAGGACGCCGGCCTGGCGCCCCGCCTGGCCCTGCGCACGGCCTGCGCGACGCGCCTGCGGCCCATCCTCATGGGCGTGATCACCACCGTGACCGGCGTGCTGCCACTTGCGATCGGGGGGGGCGCGGGGGCCGAGCTCTACCAGGGCTTGGGCGCCATCACGGTGGGAGGGCTCACCTTCTCGACGATCTTCACGCTCTTCCTGGTGCCCGTGCTGCTGACCCTCGGCTACGACGCCCGCAAGGTGTAGCGTCAGGAGTGCGCATGCGCTACGAGACGATCGATCCCGCGACGGGCTTCACCTTGGCGTCCTACCCGACGGCAACCGCGGGCGAGGTCGAGGCGGCGCTCGCCGCGGCGTGGCAGGCCTTCGAGCGCGCGCGGGCGCGCGGTCCCGAGACCCGCGCGCCGCTGCTCGCGCGGCTGGCCGAGCTCTTCGAGCGTGACGCGAAGGGCCTGGCGCGTACGGCCGCCGAGGAGATGGGCAAGCCCCTCGCGCAGGGCGAGGCCGAGGCCCTGAAGTGCGCGCTCGGCTGCCGCTGGACGGCCGAGCACGGCCCCGCGCTGCTGGCGCCTCAACGCCGCGAGGGCGACGGGCGCGAGGCCTGGGTGCGCTTCGACCCCCTCGGCCCCCTGCTCGCGTTGATGCCCTGGAACTACCCCTTCTGGCAGGTCGTGCGCTTCGCAGCGCCGGCCCTGCTCGCGGGCAACACGGTGCTCCTGAAGCACGCGCCCAGCGTGCCGGCGTGCGCCATGGCGCTCGAACGCCTCGTGCGCGAGGCGGGCTTCGAGCCGGGCGCCTTCACGAGCCTGTTCCTGACGAACGAGCAGGCGGCCCGGGCGTTGGGCGACCCGCGCGTGCGCGGCGGGACGCTCACGGGCAGCACCCGCGCGGGCCGCGAGGTGGCCGCCACGGCGGGCCGCGCACTCAAGCCCATGGTGCTCGAGCTGGGCAGCAGCGACCCGTTCATCGTCTTCGCCGACGCGCCGCTCGAGAGCACGGTGAGCGCGGCCGTGGAGGCCCGCTGCCAGAACGCGGGCCAGTCGTGCATCGCCGCCAAGCGCATCCTGGTGGAGCGCTCGATCCTGACCCCGTTCACCCGCGCCTTCGTGGCTGCGATGCAGGCGCGGCGCGTGGGCCCGCCCGGCGAGGCCGCGACACAGGTCGGCCCGTTGGCGCGGCTGGATTTGCGCGACGGTCTCGCCCGACAGGTGGCCGCCTCGATCGCGCTGGGCGCGCGCGCGCTCACCGGCGGCTCGGTGCCCCCCGGCCCGGGCGCCTACTACCTGCCTACCGTGCTGGTCGACGTGCCCCCGGACGCTCCCGCCGCCACGGAGGAGCTCTTCGGCCCGGTGGCGGTGCTGGCCTCCTTCGAGGGCGAGGAGCAGGCCGTGGCGCTGGCGAACTCCACGCCCTACGGCCTGGGGGCGAGCGTCTGGACCACCGACATGGACCGTGCGCGGCGGCTCACGGCGCGCATCGAGGCCGGCAGCGTCTTCGTCAACGGCGTGGTCAAGAGCGACCCGCGCCTGCCCTTCGGCGGGGTGAAGGACTCGGGCTTCGGCCGCGAGCTGGGGCCGGAGGGCCTGAGGGCGTTCACCAACGTCAAGACCGTCTGGATGCGGTAGGCGACGCCCGGAGCCAGGCTCCAGCCTGGCTCTTCGTCGCCGAGGTCAGGAGCAAGCCTTGTGTTCCCAGAACGGTGGCCTCCGCCCCCACGGTAGGGTGAGCAGATGGACGCCTCGCGCAAAGGCACCTGGCTCGTCGGGCTGACCCTGCTGGTGGCGGTCGCGGTCGGGCTGTGGGCCGTCGGCCCCGAGCGCCTCAAGCAGTTCTTTGCGGCGCTCCACGACGTCAGGGGGCTGGTGGCCTGGGGCGGCTACACCGTCCTCGCCGTCATCGTCTTCGCCGAGACGGGGCTGCTCGTGGGCTTCTTCCTGCCCGGCGACTCGCTGCTCGTGAGCGCCGGGGTCTTCGCCCAGCTGGGGCTGCTCGACATCTTCGTGTTGAACGCCCTCCTGATCCCCGTGGCCATCGCGGGCGACGCCGTCAACTACTCGATCGGCCGGCGCACCGGACCGCTCATCTTCCGCCGCGAGGACGGCCTGCTCTTCAAGAAGGCCCACGTCGCGCGCGCCCAGCGCTTCTACGAGCGCCACGGCGGCAAGACGGTCATCCTCGCGCGCTTTCTTCCGATCCTGCGCACCTTCGCGCCCTACGCCGCGGGCATGGCGGGCATGCCCTACCGGCGCTTCGCGCTCTTCAACGTCGTCGGCGCCTGCGGCTGGGTCCTGAGCATGACCCTGATCGGCTACGGGCTCGCCACTGTGATGCCCGACGTCGAGAAGAACATCCTCTGGGTCATGCTGATCGTGATCGCGCTCTCCTTCATCCCCGGCGTCATCGAGGTGCTGCGCGCCCGGCGGCGGGCCCGGGCCGAAGCACCAAGGGACGGCACCGGGGCCTGACGGCCGCTGTCGCTCAGCAGCGCCGGCGCGGCACCTCGCGCGCACGCTCCTGGGCGGCCGGCGAGGCGAAGCCCTTCGAGGTCGCGTGCGCCCAGTACTTCTTGAGGTACTCCGCAACGTCGGGTGTCTTGCAGGAGGTGTCGCCGTGATTGACCTCGACCTTGCCGATGCGCTTGGCGGCGGCGAGCGCGGCCTGACGCAGGCCGGGGCTCCGGCCGCCGATGGTGATGACGGCCATGTTCATCGCCTCGCGCTGGGCGTTGGGCGCCGCGTGGATGGTGCGCTCGATCTCGGCGAGGCGCTTCTCGAAGTAGGCGTCCGGCGTGGCCTCGTCGCGTTGGGCCAGCTGGCTGAGGAGTACCCAGCCGGCGCCGTGCAGCCGGGCATCCTTCGACGCGAGCCACTCGGCGGCCTTCGTCGGGCCGTAGGGCGTCTCGGCGGCGAGCATGACGGCGTAGGCGCCGCACATGCGCGAGGCGGACATGTCGCACGCCCAGCGATCGAGGTCGGTTGCCTTCATCTTGGCGGGGTCCACGATCTTCACCGCGAGGTTCTGCGCGTCGAAGTTGCCCGTGTCCCAGAGCGCGAGCGCCAGCTCGTGATCGACGTTGATGCGCTTGGTCATCTCCTTAAGCGTGGCGAAGCTGACGCCGAACATCGGCTCGAGGGCGCCGTGCCGGGCGTAGATCTTGCGCGCCTGGGGCGTGCCGGCCTTCTCCAGCGCGCGCATGGCTTCGGCCAGGGTCATTCGAGACTTCTTGGTCGCGGTCTTGGGTGTGCTCATGGGGGAACAGTCTAGCGCCCCTTCCAGGGCTTGTTCTCGGTCAGGGCGTCGCTGAGCTCGACGTAGATGCGGCGCGCGGCGTCGGTGAAGGCCTCGTCGTCCTCCAGGAACGGCTCGAG
>JANOFW010000064.1:0-13024 GCA_031413835.1 Planctomycetia bacterium | reverse complement strand
CGTTGACGATGATCAGGTCCGCCCTCTGGTAGCCCGCGAGCGCCTTGGCGTCGGGCTGCCAGAAGATCGCGTCCTCGTCGTCCGGCAACGGGCAGACGACGTCCACGAGCTCGCCCGCGATCCGGCGGGTCAGCCACGTTGTGGGATAGAACGTCGTCCAGACCTCGGGCTTGGCGCGCGGGGGGGGCGCGGGGGGCGCAGCGGCGCGCTCGCCGCAGGCAGGGAGGCCGCCGATCAGGAGCAACGCGAGGCACAGGACGGCGACGGCACGCACGGCGAAGCGGCTCCGGTGGAAGTGCTACGGTAGCAGGTCAGGCAACAGCAGGGCCAAGAGCGTGCGAGAGAGGATCCAGGCCAGGAGCGCCCCCGCGGCCAACATCAGTAGCCATTCGGTAACGAGGATGCGCGTCACGGTGACACGCGCGGCGCCGACCCGGGCCAGGGTCTCGAGCTCGCGCTTCCTCACGCGCAGCGTGAGCAGCACCACCAGGGTCAGCAGCAGACCCGTGGCCACCGAGACCAGCAGCACGTTGGCGTCGAAGAAGGCCTTCACGCGGAAGACCATCCCCAGCAGCTCCTCGGTCACCTCCGTGGGGTCGAGCAGCTGGGCGGTCTTGCTGACGCGGTAGCGGCCCTTGACGATGGTGGCCGCGCGCTCGTCCTTGGGCAGCACCAGGATGGCCGTCAGGGCGCGCTCGCTCAGCGGCCCGTGGAAGTGGAAGCTGGCGGCGTTCTCCGGCGTGATCTCCGTGGCCTCCACGACCGACGGGGCCAGCACGGTGCCGCGCTCGGGGTCCTGCCCCAGCACCTGGGAGGGATCCGCCTTCTCGGGCCCGGCGTGCCCGTGGCCCAGGCCGTCGAGGATCCAGGAGGTCTTGATGTCCACGAAGGCAGCGTGGTCGTCGGGCGTGCCCGTGGGGGCCAGCACGCCCACGACGCGCAGCTTCAAGGGCTGCCGCAGGCCGAACTCGAGGATCCCGCCCTGGTCGGTGAGCAGCAGGTCGCCCACGCCCAGGTGCTGGGCTCGAGCCGCCTCAGCGCCCAAGGCGGTCTCGCCCAGGCGCAGCGGCAGCGTGCCCGAGGCCGCCACGAGGCCCCTGAGGCGGTGGTAGTCCGGCGTCGTGCCCACCACGGGCACCCCGTGAGCGGTGTGCGTGGTGTGCAGCGGGATCGCCTCGACCTCGGGATCCGCCGCCAGCGTCTCGAGCTCGGCCCAGGTCGTGGCCAGGGGCAGGCGCCCGCGGAAGTGCAACGCGGCCAGCACCAGGTCGAAGCGGCTGCCGGGCGCGCCGAGCACGAGCGGCGTGGCGCGCGCGCGCGCGCCCAGGTCGCGGGCGTAGTCGCCCACGAACGAGGCCACGGCCAGGGGCAGCAGCAGGGTCAGCGCCACGCACAGGACCACCAGCAGCGTGCGCAACGGGTGCGCCCGCAGCCAGGAGAGGGCGAGGAAGGTGGGGCCCTTCATCGGCGCCCCTCCACGAGCCGCGGCAGCTCCAGCGTGCGGTCCAGACGCCGCGCGATCGTGGCATCGTGGGTCACGAGCAGCAGCGCGGCGCCGCGCTCGCGCACGGCGGAGAGGAGCAGGTCCACCACGCGCGCGGCGCTCTCGGTGTCGAGGTTGCCGGTGGGTTCGTCGGCCAGGATCAGCGGGGGCTCTGGCGCCAGGGCGCGTGCCACGGCCACGCGCTGGCGTTCGCCCTGCGAGAGCGCGCGGGGGCGGCGCAGCAGGTGCGCGTCGATGCCCAAGGCGCGGCAGAGCGCCTCGGCGCGCGCCGGCGCCTGCGCCCACGGGCAGGGACGCGCGCCCAGGTGCCAGGCGAGCAGCACGTTGTCGCGCACGTTCAGGTGCTCGAGCAGCTCGAGCTCCTGCAGCACGAGACCCACGCGCGTGAGCCGCAGCCGTCGTCGCGCCGCCTCGCCGGCCGACTCGCCTTGCCGCGCCACTTCCGCGCCCGCCGCGCGCACGCTGCCTTCCCGCACGGGCAGCACGCCGGCGGCCGCGTGCAGCAGGGTGGTCTTGCCACAGCCGCTGGGGCCCATGAGCGCCAGCGACTCGCCCGCCCCCAGCGTGAGGCGCGGCACGCGCAGCGTAAAGCCCCCCGCGCCGGAAGGGCCGTAGCCCGCGACCAGGCCCTCGAGGGAAAGCGCCTCGCTCACCGGGGCTTCTCCGGCTCGCCGGCTCCGTTCGCCGCCGGCGCCGCGCCGGGCGCCGAGCCCGGAGCCGCGGGCTTGCCCTCGTCGATGCGCTTGTGCTCCAGCATCTCGATGGACGCGATGCGCCACGAGGCCTCGGCGTGGCGCAGGGTGAGCCGGGCCCGGTAGAGCGTGACGCGCTCGTGCGGGTGCCCATAGTGCGTGACCGCGCCCCGCACCTGCCACGCCTGTTCGTTTTCGAACTGGGTGGGCGCGCCGTTCTCGGCGAAGCGCACACGGCCCTCGCCGAAGCTGACGTCGGCCACGCGGCACACGGCTCCGCCCTGCTCGCGCAGCACGAGGCTCTCGTAGACGTCGGCGTAGAGCCCGTCGAGCAGACCGCGCTCCACGCTGGCCGCCAGCAGGTCGTAGATGCCGCGCTCGCTGTCGGCATCGAAGGCACGGTAGACGTTTTGGAGCAGGGTGGTCGTGATCGTGCGCGCCTGCGCCTCGGTGGGGGGCTGCGCCGCCCCCCAGGGCGAGCCCACCTCGCCCACGCCGCGCGCCAGCAGCACCCCCGCGACGCCCAGCAATCCCACGGCCGGGAGCCAGCGCACGCCGCGCGACTGGCGGCGCAACCCCGGCAGGAACGGCGCGGTGAGGGCCAGCAGAGCCAGCATGATGGCCGCCAGCGGCAGGCGCGATCCGCCCGGGGGCTGCGGAAGCGGGGGCGGCGCCGCGCGAAAGGCCGCTGGCGGTCGCGCGTGCCACTGGTACTCGGGCTCCGCGGGCGTGAGCTCCTTGGCGTCCACGTTGCCCTGCGCCTCGATCTGCAGCGCGGCCTCGACCTTGTTCTCCCAGAGGATTCCTTGAAAGTCCTTCCAGCGCACGACGATGCGCGTGGGGGCCTTCTTGACCGGGTAGTCCAGCACGATGCGCAGCGTGGGCACCATCAGCTCGGTCGCGCCCTTGGAGGGCTCGGTCACCTTGCGCAGCACCGGCGTGACGAGCGCGCCGTCGAGCTCCACCTCGAAGCGCGTGTTCAGGCGTCGCACCAGGTCGTCGGCGGGGATGTCGGCCCGCAGGTTGGGCTGCGTCCCTGGGGGCATGCCCCACTGGGCCACCTGCCACTTGTCCACCACGAGCACACCCATCACTTCCTCGCCCCGCACCGAGATCGTGAGGTCCACCGGCGGAGCCGTCAGGTGCGGATGCGCCTGAGCGCTCGGCGCAGCGAGCACCAGCAGCGCCGTCAGCGTGCCCAGTTGCAACAGACTCGAGTGGGGGGAGCGCTTCACGCCTTCCCAAGGTATCCGGGCGGCTGCCCCGCCCCTTGTCCAGCCGCCATCCCGGGGCGGCGGACGTCCCGCAGGGCGATCTCTCACGGCGGGTCGGCCAAACTGCCTGCCTTTCCGCGCCCTCGTTCGAACGGCCCGCGATCGCCTTGCGTGGTGGGAACTCGCGAGCGCACGCACGGCGCCAGATGAGGATGGCCCGTGGTTGCGACACACGGTGCGGGCATCGGAGCCAGGGCCGGTCCGCACCCGAGGCCGGTGGAGACTCGGCCGGTGCTCGCGGGATCGAGTCGCTCAGGGACCTGTCCCCCGGGCCGCGTGCCCACACTGCGGCAGCGCCCAGGATGCAAGGTCCAGGTGCTCTTTGCTCCTGACTCTCGCCTGTGCGCGGAGGATCGTGCTGCGTGACCGATGGGCACCATACCCAGGGAGTCCCGGCTCGCATTGGCCGCGAACCGCATGCAGCTACCTAGCAGGCAGCCTGTCGAGGCCGGGACTCCAATCAAGGCCGGACACCTGCCCGGCCAGGTCGACCCTCCTCGTAAGACTCGTGTACCCGGACTTGGCGACCGTCAGCCTGCCAGCGGCTGCGGGGATCCAGAACAGTCGCCCGCTGTGCTCCGTGGAGACGGAGCACTCTTCGAACGAGATCAGGTCTTGCCATGTTGCGCACTGCGCGGACCCATGCTCGGAACTCACAGCAATCCAGTACTCCGCCAGGGGGATGCCTCCCGGCCCCCGAGGTGCTACGCGCAGAGGGACACCGCTGCACGGGAGGTCCACGACCACTTGGCCATGGCGCTCCAGCTGGAACCGTACGTTTGGATCGCGCAGGGGCCGTCTCCAAAGCGCAGCTGATCCGGCGACCCCCGTCATCGTGAGGGCATACTCGCCGAGCGGCAACGGCACGGGATGCGTGCCCATCCCGTTCTCCACCGCCAGGGAGAGAGTGACGGTGGAACCCACAAGCGCGGTGTCCGTCAACACACAACTGAAGACCCCCGATGGGCGATGCTCAGAGCCATTGACGTTGAGCCGGAGGTAGACTTGTGTCAGCGGATCACTGCCTGCCCTACGGAGTCGGATCTCGATTTCCGAGGCGGAGTCGCGTTGCGCCGGAACCACCGACTGACTGGACTCCTCGTATCCGATCGCCCACGCCCTGAGGCGGATCGGTACGCGAGGATCTCCCGCCTTGTCATGAAGGTACAGGCGCACCCGAATCCTGCCTCCGGTGTCCTCGGGGTCCGTCCCGCTCACCCCGTGCCTCGGTGCGTGTGCTGCGATGCCAGCGTGTGCCCATGGCTTACCCGCACGAATCGCGCATTCGACGGAAATCGCAGCGAGTGGCTCGCCCGTGGTGTCATCCACTACCCTCGCACGCGCCTCGTACAGGGGTTCCAAGATCAGTCGCACGGCTGGCGCCGCATGACTGGCCGCGCGCGCGGACGGGGCCCGCCCAGCGGGGACCGACGTCGCCGCAAAGCCGTCCTTCCAGGCGTGCAGTTCGTACTCGACCTCCCCGAGTCCGTGCAGGGCGAAAGAACCGTCTGAGCTTGACGTCGCCTCGGCCAGGTCCGGAGCCTGCTCGCCAGACCAACCACTTGCGGCACGCGTCCAGCCAATGTCCTCGGCGTGCGTGCCACGTGCTTGAACGAGGACATTGGGGATCGGGCGCCCGCTTGGGTCCACCACGCGTCCTTGGATGGAGGCCTTCGACGGTAGACGCAGCTGCAGTACTCCATCCACCCGCTCCACCAGGGCAAGCGGACGCGACCAGAGGCAATGTCCAGGCGCCCGGACGAAGACGATCGGGTCGTGACTGTCTGCGAGCGCCGTGGCTCGGAACATGCCCCCAGAGTCCGTTTCGGCCGGAGCGGTGCTCGGGGTCCGCGGATTGGAACTGGGAGCAAGCCAAACCCGTGCGCCGGCGATGCCGCTTCCAGAGACCTCTTCCAGCAGGACACCCCGAAGCGCTACACTCGGTGGTCCGTCGTTCGATGGAAGAACTGACACGGCTGGAGCGGATGCCCGGGGCCGGTGACCTCGGAGCTCCAGGAGCGGGGCTGAGGAGTCGAGCTCAGTGACCTGGGCGCGTGACCCCAGCGGACGCGCCTCGAGGCGATGCTCGCCCCCGGAGGCAAGGTGGAGGACAAGTCCGAGGAACGCCAAGCCACCAAGAGCCGCGACTAGGACAAGTGCGCGCAACGACCCAGGCGCCGAGTGGTTGGGATCGGCGCTCGGCTCCCGTGCCAGGATTGCTACAGAAGCGACTGCGAGCATGCCCGATGCCAAGAAGAGGCGAGCACGTTGGTCCAGGGCGATGAGTTGGCCTGCGCATGTGCAGGGTTCCGGGCTACGTACGAGCGCAACCGCACCCATCACCCCGAGGAGCACGATAGACGTCACGCGCGCGGCCTGTGCGCTTGGATGGCGACCGAAGAGAAGCGCAAGCCCGAGCGACAACTCTGTTGCGATCAGGATCCAGGTCGCCAACTGTGCTACAGGCGAAGGGATGATTGTCTCTAGGTACTCGGCCCGACCTGGGTGGATGACCTTGGCTAACCCAAGGAGGATCCAAGCCGCTCCAAGTGCACGATCTGCACACCGCTGAAGTCTGCCCGAGTAGATGCCCACGCTTGTTCCCCACCCTCCCAGCAAAATGCGATGGGGACTTCGCCCAAGCACGCTCTCCGAGCGGTTCCCTGACTCAGTTGACCATCCGGTACGAGTTTTCCGGATCCTCCAAGCGCTACGGTTGGCAAGGGCAACTCAGGACAGCCGTGCCCCCCGACCCTGGGGTCCAGACGTCTGGGCAACCGGCATCACCGGGGCAGAACGCGTCCAAGCACCAGGCGTCCAAGATGACACCCTGGACGCTCGATCGAATCTGGGGCGTGCAATACGTCGCGGGGGAGCCGTTCCCGCAACTGCAAACAGAAGTTGTCTGACCGCCCCCGATTTGAGTGGTGACTTCATGACAATAGGGGACTGGGCAATCCCCGGAACACAGCCCAGCCGTGTAACTGTAGGGCGCCTCGGCCCCCGTACGGGTCACAAAGCGACCACACCAGAGGGTATCGGCCTTCGCAGGCGTTAGGAAGGCGCAGCAGCAGGTCCCCAAGGCAAGAATCGCTGTGGCGTAGAACAGAAGACGATTCATGGACTCACCTCCTCGTGCAGATTAGCAGAACTCTAGCGTCCCTGATTGCGGCGGTCAAGCCCTCAATCCGCCCCACTCCGCGAAGAAGGCGTTCCTGTTACGCAATCCCCACAGGAATCAGGAGAACATCTCGGGCGCAACTGCACTTCCCTGCGGGGTTTACGTCTCCTGGCGCGGCCCACGGCAGTGAGTGCAGCGTGCTTCCAGGCACACCGAAGACGCCTGGCTGGGGGTGCACTGGCGCTCACGACGCTTGCGCCGTCCGCGGCGCGGTGACTGTCGCTAGGATGCGGGCAGATGGCGTCGCAACGAGGCCGGCGAAGCGTGCTGCGCTGGGGATGGAGGGTCCTCGTCGGCCTCGCGCTCCTTTACGTGCTGCTCGTGGTTGCCGCCTGGTTGCTGCAGCGCAGGTTCATCTACTTTCCCGAGCGCCTCGAGTGGCCCAGCGAGCGTTCGGCAGCGTCGGCCGAGGAGCTCGTGGCCTTCCCCTCGGCGGACGGGACGCGCGTGACGGGCCTCTTCCTGCGCCCCAGGGAGGCCGGCGCGCCGGTCGTGTTCGTGGCACATGGCAACGCAGGCAACGTCCTCACCTGGCGCCCCTTCCTCACCCCCTTCACCCGGCGCGGGTTGGGCGCCTTCCTGCTCGACCCGCGGGGGTACGGCGCCAGCGAGGGTTCGCCGGACGAGGAGGGCTGGCACCAGGATGCGCGGGCCGCCGTCGCGTGGCTGGCGTCGCAGGGTGTCCCGGCCTCGCAACTCATCGTGGTGGGGGTGTCGATCGGCTCGGGTCTTGCCGTCCCGCTCGCGGCCGACCTGCCCGTGCGTGCGCTGATCCTTCAAGCCGCGTTCACGAGCCTGGACGCCGTGGCCTCCGACCACATCCCTCTTGTGCCCTGGCGGCTGATCCTCCGGGATCGCTACGACAACCTGGCCGCGGCGGCGCGCGTGCGCTGTCCCGTCCTGCTGCTGCACGGCGGGGCCGACCGCACCGTCTCCGTCGAGCACGCACGGCGCCTCGCGGCCGCCTTTCCCTCCCCTCCCCTGCTGCGCATCGCGCCGGCGAGCGGCCACAACGACGTGAGCGAGTGGGCCGGCTACGAGACGGCTTTGGACGAGCTCCTGGGAGCCGTCCGCTGACGCGGGCCCGGCTAACCGCCCCCTAGCCCCCTGACTTGACGGCCTCGATGCCCTGCTCGGCGAGGGCCAGGACGATGCGCTCGCGGTGGTCGCCCTGGATCTCGATCGTGCGGCCCTTGACGGTGCCGCCGGCGCCGCAGCGGGCCTTGAGGGTGCTGGCAAGGGCGGCGATGCGCTCGGGGTGGCCGGGCAGGTTCTCGACCACGCTCACCACCTTGCCGCCGCGGCCCTGACGCTCGAGGCGCACGCGAGCGCGGCCGGCGGGGTTCGGTGCGGGTCCCGGCTTCGACTTCGGCGCCGGGAGGGGACCGCTCGAGCTCCAGGCGATGTGGCGATCGTTGGGGGGCATGGACGCTCCCTGGAGGCGGCGGATCGATGGATCCCGGGGCGCGGTGGACGGTACCATCCTGCCCGCTCGGGAGGTCCCATGGCACACGCGCGCGGTCTCGTCATCTGTAGCCTGGGGGCGGCGGCGCTGCTCAGCGCCTGCGCCCGGCCCCCGGTGGCGCTGCTGGCCGGGCAGGGCGAGCCGGCGCGCACGCCGGGCTTCGAGACGCGCCTGCGCGCCGAGGTGCGCGCCGGCCCGGTCAGCGGCTACCTCCAGACCCCCAAGGGGGGCACGCCCGGCACCACCTCGCTCAAGCGGCCCACCTTCGACGAGGTGGGGGCCGAGACGCTGATCGCGCCCACGGCCGACCTGCGCTTCGCCTTCGGACGACACCGCGTGCACCTGGGCGCCTCGTGGTGGCTGCTCCATGGCGACGAGACGCTGCAGCAGGATCTCACGTCGCACGACGACTTCTATCCCGCCGGCACGGCCATGACGAGCGACACCGACATCCTCGCCACCTGGCTCGGCTACGGCTACGCCTTCGAGCTCGGCCGGCAGGCGGGCGCGCTCACCGTGACGCCGGGCGTGGGCGTCTACGCCTACGGCCAGAAGTACGGCATCTCGGGCGGAGGCGAGGAGTCAACCCGCGACTTCACCTCGATCTCGCCCATGTTCGACACCGAGCTGCTCTGGTACCCCGGCGGGCGCATCCACGTGAGCGGCGGCCTGATGCTGGTGCTCGACGAGCTCCTCGGCCTCTCGAGCCCCACGAACGCCGTGGACGCCGTCGTGCGCCTGCACTGGGACATCTCCCGCACCGCGAACGTGTTCCTCTCGCTGGGCTACTCGCACCTCGAGCACTTCGACGAGCAGGTGGTGCCCAACCACGCCGAGATCGAGTCGCTCCCCTGGTTTGGGATCGGCGGCGAGCTGCGATTCTAGGGGCCCTGGGGCGCTGCGTGCCCGCCGGGTCCGGCGGGCCCCTCGCCCCTGGCGAGCCGGCCAGCCCGTAGGGAGCCGAGGGCGGCGTGCGCCGGGGGATGCACGGCTGGCGCGCCGGTGCGCGGGGGGGAGAGGCACCACGCCTGCGAAACGGGCCGTTGACAGCCGGGCCCCCGGAGCAGTACAAGAGGCGGGTCATGCGGAAAGAACGCGGAAGAACTTACGAAGCGTCGCGAAAGGTGCGGACATTCCCGGCCGTGAGGTTCGGGCGCAATGAGCTGTGCGCAAGGGGGTCGCAGGGAGCGGCCGTCGGCGATGCATCCGGTAGAAGCCGCGTCACAAAGTCTGGACCGACCGAGAGGTCGAGCCGGCGGGGGCGTCCGGAAAGCCCCTCCGCCCATTTTTCTGCCGAGCGGACTGCCGCGTGAGAGCCGTCCGGCTCACGCGCCGCGTCTTCCTCGGCGTGATCGGAGCGCTGGGCCTTGCGCCCCTTGTGGGGTGCGGCGGGTCGGGCTCGGCGGGTGGCAGCCTGCTCCGCACGCAGGCCTTCCGGCTCTCGACCAAGGGGCGCCGCGCCAGCAATGCCGCGAAGAGTCACGCGGCGAACATGGTCTTCGTGAGCGCGCAAGCCGCGAACCTCGGGCGCGCACACCCCGGGGACCGCTCGCGCATCGTCATGCTGAACGTCGCCCCCGCCACCTGGCAGGCCTGGTTCGGCGGCGGCGCCTCGGAAGTCGATCTGCGCCACGTCTGACGGCCCCCCCGGGGCTACGTCCCGGCGAGGCGTCGGCGGGCGCCCGCGCGCAGCGAGCGCGCGGCGACGAGGCCCGCGAGAAGGCAGCCGAAGGCGTGCAGCGCCACGCGCTCCATGGTCAGGCTCGCGTGGAAGTCGCCCACCTCGGCGAGCCAGGTGCGGCCGCCGCCCTGGGGCATCCAGGTCACCTGCGCGAGGGCCGAGGCCCACAGTGCCGTGGCGCCCAGGACGATGCCCCGGACGGTGCTCTTGTCGCGCGCCGCGGCCGCCGTGCCCAGGCCCAGCGAGAGGCCCACGATCCAAGGGGCCTCGTGGGCGGGCAGGAAGGCCGCGTAGACGGCGGCGCCCACGGCGGTGCCCACGAGGGCCCCCAGGAAGGCGCGGGCGTCCCAGGCCAGCCAGTTCATGAGCGCGGCTCGCGCAGGCGGGGCGCGGCGCGCCGACGCGGAGCGGCCGCGTGGCGGCGCTCCTTCGCCGCCCGGCGGTGGTCGGCCGTGAAGCGCACCAGCCAGGGATGGGCCAGCTCGAGCAGGCGGTCGAAGCCGGCCCAGGACTCGGCGTAGGTGAAGCGCCCGTCGTTGGGCTGGGTGTGGTGGAAGGCGTGGTAGCGCCACGAAGCCATGCCCCACCAGGCCCGGGGACGCGCGATCCCCTGGTTGCCCACCGGCACCGCGCCCCACCAGCGGTGCTGGTAGAGGTGGAAGAGGAGGCTGTGGGCCCACTTGAGCAGGGCCCCCACGAGGAAGCCGGGGTTGCCGGTGTAGAGCGTGAGCACGCTGGCGCCTACGCAGGAGGCCGCGCCGGCGGTGTTGTAGGTGGCGCGCTCGCCGCGATCGAGGTGCGGGGCGTCCTTGGGGCCGTTGTAGCGCCGGTGGTGACGGGCGTGGGTACGGGCGTAGCGCTCGCGGTCGTGGTGCACGAAGTAGTGGTCGAGCACGTAGACGATGTCGGCCACGAGAAACACGAAGCCGCCCGCCAGCAGGGAGCCGCTGAGGCTCATGCGCTTGTCCCCCGGCTCGTCGGATGCCGCTGCCTGCCCGTGGTCACGCCTGGTTCCTCGTGGGGGCGCACCTGCTCGTGCGCCCGGGTTCGGAGCCTAGCCCACCGGGCCACGCTTGTCATGGACCGGCCAGAGCCCCCGCCGCGACCCTTCCGCTGCGCAGATCCACGGGGGGAGCGGGGCCTCCCGCGCCTCAGCGGGTGCGGGCCGCCCCCGGCCAGACGCGGTCCTCCTGGACGGCCGTGGTGACCGTCTGGAGGTAGGCGAGCAGCCGGCGCCGGAGCAGGGCGGCCCGTCCGGGCTCCTGGGCGGAGAGGTCGTGCGCGAAGGCCCCGTCCTCGCGGTAGGCGTAGAGCCCGACATCACGCTTCAAGTCGTGGAGCAGGGCGAAGCGGTCGTCGAAGATGGCGAAGCCGCGGTCGCGGAAGACGATGGCGTGGCCCTCGCCTCCCTGGGCGAGGAGCGAGCGGCCCATGGAGGCGTGCTTGGCCGGCACGTTGAGCAGGTCGAGCACGGTGGGGAGGAGGTCGGGGTGGGAGCCGATGGTGTCGTTCACGCCGGGCTCGATGACGCCGGGGGCGTAGAGCAGCAGCGGCACGTGGAAAGCCTCGTAGAACGAGTTGGGCGGCGAGAAGCGCGTGTGGTCGGCCGTGATCACGAACAGCGTGTCGGCGAACCAGGGCTGGGTGCGCGCGTAGGCGAAGAACTGGCCCAGGGCCCAGTCGGAGTAGCGCAGGCAGCGCTGGTAGCCCGTCTCGCCGGCGTAGGCGGCGTAGTCCTGCTCGAGGGTGGGGGGGAGCTTGTAGGGGTCATGGGGCGAGAGCGAAAAGATCACGCTGAGGAAGGGCGTCTTCTCGCGGTCGAGCCAGCGCGCGGTGTCGGCGTAGAAGAGGTGGTCGAAGATGCCCCAGCGCCCATCGCGAACGCTCTCGCTGCGGTCAGGGTAGTCGGCCTCGCTGCGGTAGACGTCGAAGCCGGCCATGCGCGAGTAGCTGTCGAAGCCCATGATCGTCTGCTCGGCGCCGTAGTGGAACGAGGTCGCCCAGCCCTGCTCCGCCAGGATCGACCCCAGGCCGCGCCAGCGCACCAGCTCCTCGCGCGAGCCGATCACCGGGCGCCGGAACACGCTGGGCACGCTGGTCAGGATCGAGGGGATCGCCTCGTTGGACTTCTGGCCCGAGGCCAGGAAGTTGGTGAAGAGCAGCCCTTCGGCGGCCAAGGCGTCGAAGACGGGCGTGCGCGAGAGGCGCGTGCCGCCCACGTCGTGGGGCCCGACGTTGGCCCAGGTCCAGCTCTCCATCAGGAACAGCACCACGTTCTTGCGCTTGGGCTCGCCCTCGGCCCGGCGCTGGCGCAGGAAGGGCCAGGCCGGCTCGGGGCGCGTCTCCTGGGGGTCGGCGAGCATGTCGGCCACGATCGCGGCGGCCTCCTCGGGCGGCATCTCGCGCACGGTCATGACGGGCTTCAAGATCGCGCTGAGCAGCACGGTGTAGGTGCTGTTGAGCGTGAGGTAGCCCACCGCGCCATGGGCCGAGTGCTTGAAGGCGTCGGCCGGCCGCAGGATGCCTTCCTGCAGCCCGCCGCGCACGCCCAGCACGCCCAGGGCGAACAGCACGAACCCGCTGACGGTTGCGTACACCGTCGAGCCCTCGGGCCCAGTCATGCGCCGGTTGATGCGTCGCACGACCGCGCGCAACCCCAGCACGAAGCCCGCGCCGGCCAGAAGCACGCCCACGCACACTACCGGGTACTCCTGGAACCACTGGGGCACCATGGAGGCCACCTCGGCGGGCCGGTCGAAGGGCTCGTAGAGCAGCCGACGCTGCATCATCGGGAAGTAGCCGTAGTCGGCCACGTTGAGCATCACGCCGAGCACGTTGGGCACGATGAACAGCGTGAAGCAGATGGCGTTGAACAGGCGTCCGGCCCGGCGCGGCAGGCCGAAGTTGTAAACGAAGAGCAGCGGGCCGTTGAGCACGAAGAGCGCGGCGATGTCGAAGCGCAGGCCGTGGAGGAAGGCGAGCGCCACCTCGCCGGGTCGCGCGTCCTCGAAGTAGACGCCGTTGGCCAGCAGGAAGCCCAGCCGCAGCAGGCTGTAGAGCAGCAGCATGACGCCCAGGACCGCCAGGGAGACCTTGAAGCGCCGCGTCATGGCGACGCAAGGCTACGCGGCCCCGGGCGCAGCCCCAAAACGAACACGTGCGGTTCGACGCGAACCCGCGCCCCCGGGAAACGAACGCGCGCGGCCTCGGGGGCGGGAGGCCCTCCG